>JAZQBP010000016.1:0-33495 GCA_045545815.1 Candidatus Nanosyncoccus sp.
GGTGTGATCTTCATAGCCCAGTTACTTATGTCTCCTGATTTAGCTGTACCAGTAGCTATAGTGCCTGATGTTGTCTTACCTACTAGTTTAGTACTATTGGTATCTCCTATCTTATTGCCAGTATATCCTACTGCATAGATAGAGAATCCTCCTGCATCATTACATACTACTTTGAAGGTAGTTTGTCCTATCTCATCTTTATATTGATTTGGTGATACTGTAGCGGTATGAGCAGAATCTAAAGAGGAAGTCATAGTACAAGCAGAGGCTACGGTGACTGAGGCGGTGGCAGAGTTAGTGCAGGATACTGTGCCGTCGCCGTTGTCTGTGCAGTTGTTGGTACCTACTGCTCCTGCGCTTTGGACGAATAGACCTGCGCCGGCAAGTAAGGTCGTGATGATGAGTCCTAGTACTCCAGCATAAGCTGGTGCTTCATTATCAGTCGCACTGCGTGCGCTATTTATCATATTATTACGGACTCTGCTCATCCGGTTGCCTCCACATTATCTAATAAATTAATTTTATCACAACCATTATCATTCTGCTAGTACTTTTAAACACATTACAACCCACGTCTAGCAAAAGACATCTTAATGATCATTCCAAAAGATCACTGATCACTCTTAACACAACGCACAGCTACCCCACGGTAAGAAGCTAAGCCGCTGCCAGTTATACCATAATCGACCCTAGACTGACCCAACCGTAGAGCATAAGCCCCAGAGCCAATCATAGAAGTCGCCGACCAATAATCCCCTAAAGACCCTGGCATATCAATCGCGCCATTAGCGTTTATGCCCCCCGAATAAAGGAAATTATAAGGGAACGAGCGTATCATATTGCTTGTAGTATAATTATTAACGCCACCATTTATAGCGTCAGTCAAAGCCTTAAACTCTCCGCTGGTAGTACCACCAGTAGGTAAACGCCAACCCGCCGGACAAATATCTCCAGAAACAGTTACAGAAGATGAAAATATTTTACTACGCCCAGCCGTCGCAGAATACCAGTTATAATAACCACCATAAACCTCGTCAATTCTCAAGCGAGACTGAAGAACACAACTAGAAAGACTATTACCACACCAACCTTCCGGAGCAATACTAGCATTATAAGGTTTCGATGAAGAAGGCGTGAGATGATTCGAAGTCTCTCCAGTATCATAGATATTAGTAAGCGGCAAAGATGGATTATTGGTATTAGTAGAAGTAAGCTCCACTGTACTATCTAGCCTCAAATTCTGCACAGTCCAACATTTACCATCTGCAAGTTTAGCAACTGCATATGTATTACCATCTCGCTCATCCGTAAGCACTACAACATGAGATAAATTCGCAGTACCATCCGTCGGAGCCTGTACAAGACTTTCACAGCCGTCCCAATTCTGCAGAGTTCCAGTAGGCGCCAACCACATTGCGTACAATATCAACCCATCAGGATACGACCCGCCGACTGTCTGATTTGGCCCAAAGAAAGTACCAGTATAATCTGCCTTTGTATTCCACCCCACAAAACTATATCCCTCACGCTTGAACCCACTTGCAGAGATTATGTTATTGCTACTGAACATCGAGTGGCCATTGGTAGTCCCAGTTACATCGTCGCCATTCTTCCTATAACAAATATAATTCTTGATGCACTCCGCCCACTGCGCATATAGTGTTATAGTTTGACCCGGCTTCGCTATCTGATTGACATATGGCCAATCACCAAAAGATACTCCGTCGCCACTCGCACTGGTATTCCAACCGCTAAAAACATAATCTTCCTTGGTAAATGAATTCCTAGTAAGCCTCCCGCTACCAGGCACAACTACGTCTGCCATCTCGCCCTCACCACCGTTCGCATCGAAATGAACAGTGTAATTCATAGTAGCATAGAGCTCTACGGTTCGGCCCCCAAATGTATCATGATTCTCAAATAGATAATCCTTAATCTCGTCTTCACCAACAAAGCTTAAGGTATCATTAGGATTACTGGCTCCTGGCTTAGTGATTAGTGAATACCATCTGGAATTACTACTACCGAATGTATTCATATAAGTACCAGTTTTATCGACAATCCCGCAAACATCCTCAGTATCATCACCCACCACCTTACGATAAGTCTCATAAACCACCGTATTCTGATCCTCAGTTCTCGCTTGATCAAAGAAAAGACCATTGCCATTATAATCAACAGTTATCTCGTTCGCTACCACATTAGCCACAGCTACATAATTAATCGTCACGCCCGCATAAGTGCCGCCGGGTAGCCCTGGCGCCACATAAGCTCCAATATAGACATCAGTACTCTCCTCAGATTCAGTAGCGGCACAACTCGACTTGAGCGTTATAGGCGCATTAATGCCAGTTGGCACTCCGCGAAAAACTTCAGAACTTTCATTCTCTGGCTCTTCCAAGGCAAAGCCCCAAGTATTATCAGTTAAAGCTCGAGTCTCTGACCCATCTAACCCAGCAATTTTGGCACCTGCCGCCTGAGCGTTTGTCGTATTAACTAAATCTTTATCATCGCTATCGGTATAAGCAACTAGCGAATATCCCGCTACCGTAGGAGAAGTCACCGTGACGGTGTTTTTTACATAACCAAAAACTGGCTCATCTCCTAAATCAAAACCTAGTTTAGAATCAGTTGTCGAGATAGATAAAGCGTCTTCTGGGATTGAAGAAGTATCTTGCCCAGATTGCTGGCTCACGCCACCCTCTTCAGCAATAGCTTGATTATATGAATTATTTAACTCTTTCAAACCAACAAATGAAGATATAGCTACAACCATAGAAAGAATAAGCAACAATCTACTCAATCTCTTATTGTTCCTTAATACGAGCCTAATATAATGCCTTCTATTTACTAGTATAAAAGCAATAATAGTGGCAGCAAGAACACCTACGACACCTATAATCATAACATGACTGTCAACAATGCCAGCATCAATACTCGTTCCACCATCTACGCCTAGAAACCCTGTATTTGGAGCATCATAACTAGTATTTGGCACTACAATACCATCATCAACATTGGTATCATTAATATTAACAATAATATCTGATTCCACTTCATCTCCTACACTCTATTCTATTTAAAGTGTATATGTTTTATTATAAAAAGTCAATGTTTTATTTAAAAATCTACCGCAGAAAAAATAGCCATAAATGGCTATGTTGGTGGAGTGTACGAGATTCAAACTCGTGACCTCCGCAATGCGAATGCGGCGCTCTATCAACTGAGCTAACACCCCATAAAGACATTATATCACGTATGGGCGGAGCAACTTAAAAAATAATTTTCGAAACATTTTTGAGATCACCCACTCAAATTTACAACAGTCGCGGATGAGTATCCGGTACTGCAATACCGGGACGAATCCGCCCGATCTGTTGTAAATTTGACATGGCGTGATTTCAAAGTTGAGAAAATTATTTTTAAGTTGCGGTCGATTAGCGTTTCGAGAATTGCTCACGTCGACGAGCCGAGCGCAAACCGTATTTCTTACGCTCCTTCTCGCGCGGATCACGCTTCATCATTCCAGCCTTCTTTAGCACCGGACGTAGATCCGGAGCCTCAATTACCAAGGCCTTCGAGATGGCAAGCTTGATCGCATCAACTTGACCAGCTAGACCACCACCCTTCACTACGATAGTAATATCGTAATCTTTTTGCTTCTCAGCAAGAGCCAATGGGTCAGTGATCTCAGCAAGATAAGTCTTATTGCCAGAAAGATATTCTAACGCTGGCTTATCGTTGATCGTGATCTCACCCTTACCTTTGTAAAGCCGTGCCGAAGCCGTAGCGGCCTTACGTCGGCCAAGTCCGTATGTATATTTCTTAGTCGCTACCATTATTTAATCTCCTTCGGATTTTGTGCTACGTGAGCGTGCTCCGCCCCATCAAAGACGCGAAGTCTTTTTAGTCTCTCAGCAGCTAATTTGTTCTTCGGAAGCATACCTTTGACAGCTTCACGGATTGCCCGCGACGCATCTTTTTCGATCACTTCTTCAAGCTTCAATTCCTTAATACCACCTGGGTAACCACTATGACGATAGTATTTCTTATCTACCATCTTATTACCAGTTACTACCAAGTTCTTAGCATTGGTAACAACCACGTAGTCACCGTTATCGATATGAGGAGTATAAGTAACCTTACTCTTACCCATCAACTTATCGGCAATCACAACAGCTAGTTTACCAAGAGGCATACTTGAAGCATCGATCACCCACCATTCACGCTTAATTTCCGAACCTTTTTGAGAATAAGTTTTCATTATTTATCCTCCTTTGTATTCGTTTTCGACTTAGACGCGGCCTTCTTCTCGTCTGCCTTTACTTCAGCCTCAAAATCGATCTCATCGACAAAGCTAATCGTACCCATCTCGGCATTATCGCCACGACGGAACCCAGCTCGCTCAATTCTGAGATAACCGGAATCACGCTTGATTTGTGGAGCGATTACATCAACCAAAAGTGTAGCCGCTTCTAGATCATTGAGACGAGCAATCACTAGACGGCGGTGATGCAAATCACCTTTCTTCGCCATCGTGATCAATTTCTCGGTCGAACGACGAATCTCTTTAGCGCGTGCCAAAGTCGTAGTTATAGATTGGTATTTGATCAGAGAGCACATCAGGCCTCGGGTGAGCGCCAACCTCTGATCGGTCTCGCGGCCGAACTTGCGGCCTTTGTATCCGTGCCTATGCATTATATATTTAACTCCGTTAACTTTTCTTTAACTTCATCGAGCGCCTTCTGACCAAAACCCTTTAGATCCTTTAGATCAGTCTCTGATAAAGTGACTAGATCACGGATCGTTCGGATATCATTATTGATCAAAGCGTTCGCGGTACGAGCAGACAATTCAAGCTCTTCGATTGGAAGCATTAGACCTGCATCATCGTCGTCCTTTTCTCCACCAGGAGCAGGAGTCGATTCTACTTTTGTACTACCAGCCAAAGCTTGGTATTGATTTACCAAGATAGCTGCAGCTTCTTCAAATGCCTCTTTTGGTGTGATGGTACCATCAGTATCAACAGTTAAAGTGAGTTGCTGTAGATTGGTATCTTGACCAACACGAGTATTCTCAACCTTATAGCGTACACGAAGTACTGGAGTGAATACTGCATCGATCGCGATCATATCACTGTGCAATCTACCTTCACTTGCATCGTCAATAGTCAAGTAACCACGACCAGACTCTACCACCATACGCATCTTCAAAGTATACTTTGGATCATCGATGTGACAGATGGTCTGATTTGGATTAGCAATCTCGACCTCAGCTGGTAATTTAATATCGCCAGCTACTACACGCTTATCACCATCTTTCTCAGATTGCTTGTCGCCCTTTATCTCAAGCGATAGTTCAACCGGCATGTCAGAGTGCAATTTAAAGCGGATATTCTTGAGGTTGAGCATAATATCAACTACATCCTCACGAATCCCCTTGATTGCAGCAAACTCGTGTGTCGTACCTTCGATCGAGAAAGCCGTAATAGCGGCACCTTTTACGCTCGAGAGTAATACACGGCGCAATGAATTACCAAGAGTATTACCATAGCCCGGATATAGCGGCTTGATTACAAATTCCGCGCTAGTGGGGCTAAGCTCTTTCACGCTGTCAAGCTTTGCATCATGAATATTATTTGTTGCCATATATCTTGTCTCCTTAACGTGAGTAATACTCAACGATTAGTTGTTCATTAATGCCGGCATCCACCTCTTCACGTTTCGGAGTACCGGTGATTTCAATTTTCATTTTCTTACCGTCGACCTTCATCCAGGAAAGCGGAGTTACATTCGCTGCTCCAATGACATTCGGAAGATTCTTGAAATACTCAGTTTTTGCTGATTTAGAGCGAACTTCTAGAACATCACCCGGGTTCAATCGGATTGATGGGATATCAATACGACGACCGTTCAAAGTAAAGTGCCCGTGCGAGACTAATTGCCTTGCTTGGCGACGAGTCAATGCAAAACCTGCACGAAAGACTACGTTATCAGCTCTTCTTTCCAAAAATTCGAGGAGCTTCTCGCCGGTTAGACCATCAGCCTTCACAGCTTCATTCATCAATTTTGCAAATTGTTTTTCTAGTAAACCGTAAGTACGACGTACCTTCTGCTTCTCACGAAGCTGAGTGAGGTAAAGGCTACCGCCACGCACGCGCATATTGCCATGCTCACCCGGAATACCAGACTTCTTCGCCATGATCTTGTGCGCCTTTGGTGCCAACGCATAACCTTCACGACGACTTTGTTTTACAATAGGACTAGTATCTCTTGCCATTACGGTTTCCTTTCTCCCTTCGGTCGTACACCACCATGTGCGATCGGAGTTACATCAGTAATGCTGTCAATCTTGATGCCGACCGTCGAGATAGCTCTTACCGCCGCATCACGACCTAGACCAATCCCGCTAACAAATACGTCTACAGAATTCAAAGCGTGATTTTTCTTGGCGATATCGAGCGCCTTTTCAGCCGCAACACCAGCTGCAAATGCCGTGCCTTTCTTCGAGCCACGGAAGCCGTTCGCACCAGCAGAAGATGCCGCTAGCACTCCACCTGTCTTATCGGTCACACTAATGATAGTGTTATTAAAGGTAGACTGGATGTGCACTTGACCGCTATTTACGATTCTTTTACCTTTTTTACCTGCCTTAGACTTTGGAGCTTTTGACTCTACAGCCTCAGCAGCTACGTTATTTACTTCATCTGCCATAAATACTCCTTAAGTCTTACTTGCTGCCTTAGGTTGTGCACCACCGACCGCGATCGCCTTACCCTTACGAGTACGTGCATTCGTACGAGTACGCTGGCCGTTGACTGGTAATTTAGCCTTGTGACGCAAACCCTTATAGGAATTGATATCCTTTATACGTTTAATATTATTGCTCACGAGGCGCCTCAGATCACCCTCAACGTGATATTTCGCGGAAATAATGTCGTTGATTTTCTGTTCGTCAGCCTCGGTGAGATCTTTCACCCGAGTGGTAGGCTCGATTTTAGCCTCCGCAAGGATTTTCTTGCTGGTCGTACGACCAATCCCGTACACATAAGTCAGTGCAATCCACACTTGCTTATCCGACGGAATCACTACACTAGCTATTCTAGCCATGTTTTAACCCTGCCTTTGCTTATTCTTAGGTTTTTTCTTATTGATAACACGAAGCACACCCTTGCGGCGTACAATGATATCATCAGGGGAGATTTTTTTAACACTAGCACGTACTTTCATCTGTGTTAAAATCCTTTCCTTTTAGTGTCACAAATACAATTTAACCTTTTCGAAATAGGTTAAATTACTATATATTAGTGACGGTTAATATTAATTCTTGAGTCGAAAGCTGATCCTACCCTTCGTAAGATCGTAAGGAGTGAGCTCAACCTCAACTCTGTCACCCGGAACAAGACGGATGTAATTCTTTCGCATCTTCCCGCTCATATGGGCAACAATAATATGACCATTCTCGAGTTCAACCCGAAACTGGGTATTCGGCAATGCTTCAACAACACTACCCGTGAGTTTAATCACTTCCTTTTGACTAGCCATAAATTACCTTTCCATTGTACCACAAACAACAATGGTTGTAAAGATTATTTTAATGCAAAATTAATCATTAATCAGTACTGCTCTTGTGAATTGTCTAGAAAGATAAGTATCTTGAGCTTGCGACCACTCACCAGTACAAGAAATAAGGGTTACAGACTCTGTACCAGGCTCCGGTGATTGCGATGCAGTAGACATGTAGGCATTTGATTCATTCAGTGCAATAGCATTATTCTCAACTACCTCATAACGAAATACTTCGCCATCACCCCGCTCTACCTTAATGATATCACCCTTGCTTAGACTAGGAAGCTCCTTAAACACTCCGTGTACATGTGGACCACCGTTATGGCCGTCAATGATCAAAGTACCTCCTTGCCCCGGCTTGCCAGAACCTTCATACCACCCCACATCAAAGATGTTACGCGGTGTATCGAGCTCGCCATCAGTATTTACTCCCATCGGTAGAATACGGGCATTCACAATGCCTACCTTCTCAACTGTTAAGTATCTAGGTCTATCTGGCGCCACTGTATATTCTCTCACCTCATTTTCAGAAGGTTTCTCCTCAACTAGCTCCTCTTCTTCTGTCTCCGTAACAGCAGTGGCTGCACGCTCACTACCATCCTTTTCATCATAATAGGCATTTTCAAAACTAAGTACTCTGATCAAAAACACCAAGAATAATATACCCACGACCCCCCATATGACCCATTTGATGATTGTTCTCGGACCTTTATTCACTTTCAAGCTCATTGCCAAAATCGTCATATGTTATCATAAGTGCGCGAGAATCTACCGACCTTAGATTCTCCAAAGCCACCGTCACTACGATAAGAAGACCTGTACCCGAAATAGAGAGACCGATTGGCGCGCCAGTCACCATGATAAAGATATAGTCAGTGATAAACGGCAACATCGCCACCAAACCTAGTGCCAAAGCCCCAAAGAGGTCTAGCCGTGTCACAACCTTACTGAGATAATTTGCCGTCTGAATACCTGGTCTCACACCCTCGATAAAGCCACCTTGCTTTTGAAGATTGTCAGCAATCTCTTTAGTATTGAAGATAATAGAAGTATAGAAGTAAGTAAACATAAATACCAAGAGGAAGTACATTACCGGATACACAAACCACTGCGCAGTAATGCCATTTGGATACATCGTGGCAAAGTTGTTCGCCGAAGGCGCCGAAAAGATCGCCACCATAGCAGCACCCGCTTCATTGCCCGGATCAATCGTCGTAATCACTTGGCCAATTAGCGCTGGCAAAGACAAGAAGGCCGTTGCAAAGATCACCGGAATCACGCCAGCCGCGATCATCTTAATAGGCAGGATAGATTTAATCCCACCATAAGATGAATTTCCATGCACTCGCTTCGCATAATTTACCGTAATAATCCGCTGCGCTTCATTCAGCTTCACAAGGAAGTAGATCACGACGATCATCGCTATAGTAAAACCAAACACAATCCAGAATGTCACCGGATTAAGCGGCAACTCCATACCAAATAGATTCAACATGCCATTCGAAGTGTCAGTTAGTGAAGCACCTAGCGTAGCCATCGTCGACGGCAACTGTGAGATGATCGAAGCAAAGATTAAGGTTGAGATACCATTCCCTACACCTTGTTCTGTGATCAACTCACCCATCCACATCAAGATTACCGAACCAGCCGTCATAGATGTTACAGAAAGAGCCCAGTCACGCATCGTAGGCGTAAAACCATCCGCCACGTTTGCCGCTACAACAGACTGATACAAGATAAAGATGTAAGCAATCGATTGCACGATGGCAAGAGGCACAGTCAAGATACGCGTCCACTGATTGATCTTACGACGACCCGTCTCGCCGTCATTGGATAACTCTTCAAGACTGGGTATAGCCTTAGTCAACAATTGCACCACAATAGAACCTGTAATATATGGTGAAAGACCAACTAGGATAATGCTAAACGAAGCCAACCCACCACCAGAGATGAGATTAAGGAAACTAGAAAAATCCGACTTCTCTAGTAGATTAGAGACCGCCTCCTTAAAAGTCGACGCATCACCCATCGGTACTGGAATCTGCGCTAGCAATCGATACGCAACAATAATACCGAGTATAATCCCTACTCGTTTCAACATGTCTTTATTTTTTAGCGATTTGAAAATAGTCTTAAAATGCATAATACCTCTTGATAACTTTTAACATTATATCATATCAATACGGAATTTAAAAGCCCAATTTTTAAAGCATATAAAATTCCCCATATAAAAATTACAACATCACAGTTTTCGCGAGTAGAGCTTGCTACGCGAGCGAAAACATGACTGATGTTGTAATTATTTATCTTGGCGGAATTTTATCGCTGAGATAAATTGGATTTTAAATTCCGCCGTGATTTTAGAGGTTTTCGAGTTCCTCAGGTGTTGGCGCAAGTGGTTCTACACCAGTTCCTACTGGGATCTTGCGACCAATGATCACATTCTCCTTGAGACCACGGAGATGATCAACGCGACCATTGATAGCAGCATTGATAAGTACTCGTGTAGTATCCTGGAATGAAGCGGCCGACAAGAACGAATCCGAGAAGATCGACACCTTAGTGATACCGAGCAGCAGGTTCGTAAATGTTGCTGGTTCCTTACCCTCAGCTTCAAGCTCGCGATTTTGCATCACAACTGCAGCTTTAGAGGTAATATCACCAGTTACAAAGGTAGAATCACCCGGTTCATTGATCTGAACTCTTGAGAACATTTGGCGCACCAAGATCTCAAGGTGCTTTGGCGAGATCTCATGACCTTGCGCCGCATACACATTAAGAACATCGTTCATGATGTAGCGCTCAGTCGCTTCGATACCCTTATATTTCAAGAGGTCTTGCAAATTAAGCGAACCAGTTGTCAATCTATCGCCAGCTTCTACTGTATCGTTAGACTTCACTACAAGTTCTGCATCACCAGGGATCTCAATCCTAGCCGAACCCTTCGCCGATGCTACAAGAATGATCGCATCTTTCACGAGCTCTACGATCCCCTCATGTGGAGCCTTGATCGCTTCCTTGTCACCACTCTTTCGTACCAGAGTTGCTCCCGCTTTCACCGTTTCACCGTCTTTCACAGATGGTTTGCGACCATTCAGCTCAATTCGCTCGATCGCGCCAGACTGGGCGGTGATCTGTACTACGTAATGATTATCCTCTTCCCAAACTTCTACTACACCATCAAGTGGCGATACATAAGCCTGACCTTTTGGTGTACGGGCTTCAAGAAGCTCTTCCACACGAGGAAGACCACGTGCGATCGCACCAGAACCAGCCACACCAGAGCCGTGTTTGGTATCAAGTGTTAGCTGTGTACCAGGCTCACCAAGTGATTGCGCAGCGATCACACCGACTGGCTCATTCGCAGCCACGAGTTCACGAGTAGACATATCAACGCCGTAACTCTTGCGTGGGATACCATCCACAGCAGTAGTCGAAAGCACTGACTGAATCTTCACAGAATCAACTCTATCATCAGCCTCAATCTGGTCAGCAATTTCTTTTGTAATTAGCTCATCTGCTTCTAGGTAGCCAGGTACTGCCTCAGCCGTATAACGGCCAGCGATTCTTGCCGCAAATGGGATACCAGACAACTCGGTCTCACTGCGGTACACAGTAAATCCTGGGTCTTCAGCTACTTCGTCTGTAGTAAATACATCTTGCGATACATCCACCAAACGACGTGTTAGATAACCAGAGTCAGCGGTACGAAGCGCGGTCGAAACCTGACCCTGACGTGCACCTCGCGTCGCGATAAACGACTCTAGCGTATTTAGACCCTTCTTGTACGATGACTTTACTGGAAGCTCGATCTCATTGTTGTTAATATCCACCATGATACCAATCTCAGCCGAAGCCAACTTGATATTTGAGATATTACCACGGGCACCAGAGTTCACCATCACCGCGATATCAGTATCCATTTCTGAAAGTTTCGAAGCTAGGAAGTCAGAAATTTTCTTGTCGATATCACGCCAGTTAGCGATTGTTAGTTTGTAACGCTCATCGTTCGTCACTAAACCATCGTTAAACTGCTCTTGGATCAATGCGGTCTTCGCATCACCTTCAGCGATAAAGTCATCAATTTCGTCGTAAGTTGGATAGTCATCCTTCGCAGTAGAAATCGAAGCAATCGTCTCATACTCAAAGGCTAGATCCTTTAGATCGTCAGCAGTCTTCACCATTACTTCAGCGCCATACATATCAAAGATATCCGCCATCACCTTAGACAAATGCTTCTTAGTTTGCACAGAGTTATCATACGGATAGTCTCTTGGCAAGATCTCATTAAAGATCACTCGACCAAGCGTAGTATCACGAATCTCGCGCTTAGCAAATACCCGAATTGGAGTCTGCAAAGCAATCAAACCCTGATCATAAGCCATTTCAGCCTCATATACGCTCGAAAATGCTTTTGGATCACCTTGATCTGTACCAGGCTTATCATAAGTTAGATAATAAGCACCTAGCACCACATCCTGATAGATCGCAAGCACTGGCGCACCGTCAGCTGGCTTAAGCAGGTTCTTTGAAGCTGACATCAATTCCCTTGCTTCAGCTTGTGCCGCATCAGACAAAGGTAGGTGTACAGCCATTTGGTCACCATCATAGTCAGCGTTGAAACCCGAAGCTACCAATGGGTGTAGTTTAATAGCTTTACCGTCGATTAGCCTCGGCTGGAAAGCCTGCACAGATAGTCTGTGTAGCGATGGAGCACGGTTAAGCAGCACATACTTACCGCGAATCACATCATCAAGCGCATCCCATACCACAGTTTCCTTAGCCTCGATCAATCTAGAAGCAGAGCGGATATTATTGGCATGCTCATGCGAGATTAACCAAGAGATTACAAACGGCTTAAATAGCTCAAGTGCCATCTGCTTTGGCAGACCACATTCGTTAAGCTTGAGTTCTGGACCCACCACGATCACCGAACGACCAGAGTAATCCACACGTTTACCGAGCAAATTCTGGCGGAAGCGACCTTGTTTACCTTTAAGTAGATCAGATAGTGACTTCAAGCGACGTCGTCCATTTGAAGATGAAGCACCTCTAGAACCATGCGCTGTCGAGTTGTCAATCAGAGCATCAACTGCCTCTTGAAGCATCCGCATTTCGTTACGGCAGATCACCTCAGGAGCGTTTAGTTCAAGAAGTTTCTTCAAACGATTATTACGGTTGATCACGCGACGATATAAATCGTTCAAATCAGAAGTCGCAAACCGACCACCAGGCAATGCGATCATTGGCCTTAGATCTGGTGGGATCACCGGAATTACCGTCAAGATAAGATCAGTTGGGCGAATACCAGCCGCCTGCATACCCTCCAAAGTCTTCAGACGCTTCTGAATCTTCTTCTCTTTTTGGCCCTTAGCTTCAGCCTCTTCAGCTCTAAGGTCATCAATCAATTTGTCTAAATCGATCTCATCAAGCATCTTCTTAATCGCAGTGGCGCCCATCTCTACTGTGATCAAATCTTCGTACTCTTCTGGGAGATTACGATACTGTACTTCAGTGATCACGCCACCTTTACGGAACGATTCCAAAGTAGATTTCCTAGAAGCATAATCCGCCTCAAGTTCTTCTAACTCCTTAGTCTGAGCCTCAGCCAAAGCCTTGACGTCTGCACCTTCTGCCTTAGACTCCTTTTCATAGCGAAGCCTAATTGCATCACGTGCCGCGTTTGTTTGTCCTTCGAGCTGTTCCAATGCTTTTGCAACTTCGTTAGTCTTAGCATCCGTAATTAGATACGTAGCAAAGTATACAACCTTCTCGATATTCTTTACGGTAATATCAAGTAACAGTGACAAAGCTGAAGGGATCCCACGCATAAACCAAATATGTGCTACCGGCGCAGCTAGAGCGATATGCCCCATGCGTTCCCTACGAGTGATCGACTTTGTGACGATATTCCCTTCCTTATCGACAGCCTGCTCACGCGAACGTACACCTTTCAATTTTGAATCATGCGGATTGATATCCTTGGTTGGACCAAAGATCTTTTCACAGAACAACCCATCTCTCTCAGGTTTCTGAGTACGATAGTTAATAGTCTCTGGCTTCGTTACCTCACCGTAACTCCAGTTCAGGATATCGTCGCGACTTGCCACGCTAAGCCTGATCGAGTCAAAGTCTGAAGCGCTAATGAAATTATCCATCCAAGCCATCTTAGAACTCCTCTCCGAGATCAACTGTACCATCCGTTTCGTCGATCTCCTTTATTTCGATACCTTCATCCGCCATCATCGCCTCTGCCTCTGATTCATCAAGGTCGAGGATCCTTGGCTCGGTATCCTTCTTATGTTGATCATAGATTGATTGATCATCCTTATCCTTCTCGATCTCCTTTGAAGTCCTCTCGATCACATCACCTGCATCAGCAGATTCACCGTGATCCAAGAGATCAACCTTCAAACCAAGACCTTGCAATTCTTTCACCAAGACATTGAAGCCTTCTGGAAGTTTCGGTCCTTCGATCGGTTCATGCTTAATGATTGCCTCATAGGCTTTCGCACGGCCATATACGTCATCCGACTTGATTGTCAACATCTCTTGCAATGTCGTAGCAGCACCATAAGCCTCAAGCGCCCAGACCTCCATTTCCCCGAAGCGCTGACCACCATTTTGAGCCTTACCACCAAGTGGCTGCTGTGTCACCATAGTGTATGGACCAGTCGAACGAGCGTGAATCTTATCTTCTACCATGTGGTGAAGTTTCAACATATGCATCACGCCAACTGAAGTACGCTCATTAAATGGTTCACCAGTCAGACCATCATAAAGTTGCACTCTACCATCACGTGGCAAGCCAGCTTTTTCGAGTTGATCTGAGATGACTTCGTCAGGCACACCGTTGAATGATGGGGTAGCTACCTTATAACCAAGTGCCCTTGCTGCCATACCAAGATGTGTTTCATAGAGCTGACCAAGGTTCATACGAGAAGGTACGCCCATTGGACTTAGTACTACATCTACTGGAGTACCATCTTCCATAAATGGCATATCTTCTACAGGTAGGATCCTCGATACCACACCCTTGTTACCATGACGACCAGCCAACTTATCACCGACGCCGATCTTACGCATCTCAGCCACAAAGATCTTGATCTGCATGATCACACCAGCTTTAAGATCATGACCTTGGTCACGCGTATAAACACGTACATCCACGACTTTACCAGTCGAAGAGCCATTCATGCGTACTGAAGTATCACGTACATCCTTAGCTTTCTCACCAAAGATCGCGCGAAGTAGACGCTCCTCAGAACTGAGCTCTTGCTCACCCTTAGGAGTGATCTTGCCGACCAAGATGTCGCCATTTTTTACTTCTGAACCAACGGTCACAATACCGTCCTCACCCAGATGACGAAGAGCGTGCTCAGATACATTTGGGATATCACGAGTTACTTGCTCTGGACCTAATTTTGTCTCACGAACTTCTACATCAAAGTCTTTGATATTGATGGAAGTCAAAGTATCATCTTCTACTAAGCGATTAGAGATAACAATAGCGTCATCCATATTATAACCACGCCACGGCATAAACGCCACGACGAGGTCACGACCAAGCGCAAGCTCCCCATCATGGATCGAAGCACCCTCGATCAAAGTATCGCCCTTCTTGACTTTCTGACCTCTTGCTACTACTGTGCGCTGGTTGTAGCAACGATCATCGTTAGTCTTTTCGAAGTGTTGTAGTTTGTATTCGTGGTCACCGCCTTTGTCGTAAGTCACAATCACTGACTCACCATCAGCCTTCTTGACCACACCAGTACCAGAAGCCATCACGAGTTGTGAAGTATTAACAGCAACTTCACGCTCGATACCAGTACCTACGATCGGGTTATCCTGACGTAGTAGTGGTACAGCCTGTTTCTGCATGGCACAAGCCATCAAAGAACGGTCAACACGGTTTTTCTCTACGAATGGGATCAAAGATGCTGAAGTACCAAGAATCTCCTTATGAGCAGCATCGATGTGAGTTACCCTCGAAGCTTCTACCTGGGCAGGTGTACCATGCACACGAGCAGACACCCAGTCTTCAACGAATTTACCATTTTTATCGAGCTTTACAGATGCGTCAGCAATGATCATATCATTCTCTGTGTCAGCATCCATATAGACAACTTCATCTGTAACCTTACCATTCTTGACTACGCGGTAAGGAGCCTCAATAAAGCCATATTTATTGATCTTAGCATAGGTAGCAAAGTTTAGTACTAGACCTACGTTACCACCTTCTGGTGTCTCTACCGTACAGATACGTCCGTAGTGAGTCGGGTGAGCATCGCGTACATCAAAACCAGCACGCTCACGAGTTAGACCGCCAGGACCCATCGAACTTAAGCGTCGCTTGTGAGCCAATTCAGAGAACGGGTTTACCTCATCCATCAACTGAGAAAGTTGTGAAGTTGCGAAAAATTCCTTCACGGCTGCCACTACAGGACGCGAGTTAAGTAGCTGTGACGGAGTAACTTCCTCGAGATTAGCCATCGACATTCTATCTAAAATATTACGCTGTAATCTCAACATGCCAAGACGGAATTGACGTTGTACCAACTCGCCCACAAGCTTTACGCGACGATTTGATAGCGAATCAATATCATCAGCAGGCTCTTGTGTATTATTTAGGCGAATCATCTCAGAAATAATTGCAATCACATCATCCATCTGGAGAGTTCTAAATTCTGGCTCATTTGGTTTATCCATCTTGAGACGGCGATTGATCTTAAATCGACCAACATTTGAGTAATCATAACGCTTTGGATCGAAGAAAGTTCGCTCAATCATTGATTTAGCGTTCTCGACCGTAGCTAGATCGCCAGGACGTAGTCTTCTGTAAACCTCTAGCAAAGCCTCACCCTGTGTAGAAGTCACATCCTTTTCTAAAGTTGCTTCGATATATTTCTTATCACCAGTATCGATATCAGCAAAAGTACTCTTGATTTCAGACTGTTGCATCCCCAGTGCCCGTAGGAACGTAGTCACTGGAATCTTGCGTCGACGGTCAATCTTTACATACATTGCACCATTCGCTGCAGTCTCGAACTCCAGCCAAGCACCACGACCGGGAATCACCTTCGCACCATAATAATTGCGCATGCCGATCGTAGTAGCGTTAAAGAATACGCCAGCTGATCGAATCAACTGAGATACAATTACACGCTCAGTACCATTGATAATAAATGTGGCACGCTCAGTCATCCATGGATAATCACCAAAATAGATGTCCTGTTCTTTCTTCTCGCCTGTAGTCTTGTTTTCCAATTCGACCAACACGTGAAGAGGAGCCTCGTAAGTAGCAAGATTATACTTAGCTTCTTGCTCAGTCTCCTTTGGGTCTTTAAAATAATAATCTTTAAAACGGAGCGATAGCTTCTGCCCAGTGTAATCGTCGATCGGATTCAACTCAGCAAAAACCTCCCGCAGACCGTTTTCGACAAAGTCAGCCCAGGATTCCTTCTGATGTGCCGTCAGGTCCGGAATCGGGAGCTTGGTGTCGCCTTCGGTGAAATAAACTCTTTCACCACGCTTCGGTTTTGTAGCCATTCTACCTCTTTAATTATTAGTGTTATTAATCTTTTTTGACAATTTTTAGCACATAGGGACTCCACGCCCCATGTTTTCAAATTGTCTCAGCGCCGAAGATTACTGTCTTATTTTCCCCCTGAAAGTCGCTAGCTTCCACAAGTTACAAAAATAAGGCACACTACTTCTTATATCCAAGTATATCACATTGCTAGATGTATTGCAAGCGATTTAGCAAATTATCTTCTCGCTGGTATCTCTCTAGTATAAGTAATATCTAAACCGCCAGACAATCCTGAAGAATCACCACCACCATCGCCATCACCATCACTATCATCGTCGCCATCACTACCCCATAAGTATAATGTCGGATCATAGTTGATTATCTCGGCCGATACGATCGAGTTCATACCAGTAGCCGCACCATATGTTCGATTAGGAATGAGCTTCTTTGCAACCACCGACCCATTTATAACCAACTGCGTCGAATTTCGCCGACTATTGATATTTGTCGAGTCACAAGTCCTAACTTTACCTTCTGACACTAGAAGAGCATCAATTCTAGTCACAGCATTATTACCAGCAGCATCACCACATGATATCGTAATGTCTCCCTTCGCATAAATCACGACCTTTGGTACAGCCAGTTTACTTTCTTCCTTACTATCAAAAGACTTGTATATACGATCATTGCTATACGTGATGTTTCCTGCGATCGTAATGTTTTTGTCGGATTGGACCACGTGTATACCCCTAGTTACACTCGAGGCGTCAAGAACCAGATCCTTCGTGCTATAAAAGTACGGCGTGCTGTCATTAACACTGACTGATCCACCACTTACATTTTCCGGTCCAGGGTTTGAGAATCTCTCCACAACCATCGCAAGATCCTTTTCACCCGCAGCCTTACCAGAAGAATTACCAATCGCCCCAACCGGACCATTGCCAGAGCAGAGTAAACCAAATGTTGTATTAGCAAATGTCAATCTACTTCTGCTACATAACGCTGGTACCTTTTCTTGACGGCCTCCTGGTGTGTTCCCAACATTATTCAAACCAAAAGGATTAGGTACTAGATTGCCGTTACTATTTGACGCATAGCCCGTACCGGCTGCCGAAGCGAAACCCTTCACAGAACCACCCGCAATCAAGCCTAATTCTCCCCAAGACCCAAATATATAATTCATATCGTTCTTAGTGTTGACATTATAGTTAGTCACGCCAGCCACATTATTCTTGATGCTCATACCAGTCACAACAGCACCCCTAGTAAAGAGATTTCCTCCCCATATCTGAATGCTAGGACGTTTTGCGATAGTGTAACACTTCGACTGCGAGATTCTCCATCTATGATCACCCTGCTTATCGTTATAATTCTTATATACTCCACTTGTAGATGGATAATTCGCCACCGCCACACATACTTTTGAGCCAGCACTGAGGTCTTGCGCTGAAAATGAGACTTGTTTTGTTTGCCCCTGCTCTCCGTTCGGATTTCCGCCTCCATTCAAAGTGGTACTATCATAGATATTCTTCACGCCACAAGTAACTTGGTTATTAGGCAAACCGTAGTAACTGCAAAGGTTTTCCCCCTTGCTACTATTCATATTTGGCCATGAGGCAGTACCAGCGCTAGATACAGCCTGCGCACCAGGATAATATACGATCAGTTTAATCGCGGCCTCATCTACTTTGGTAGCATACCTCTCAGACGAGTTATTTGTAGTCTCGGGATTGTTTCTCGGTAATACGTCAACATGATAGTCGATTTTTGCGTCTTCGCCAGCAAAGAATATTGTAGTTTCATTAGTAGTTACTTCACTATTTGTTGTAAAGTTGTAAGGTACTCTCACGTAAGATGTTCTATCTTTAGAATTAGTGATCACATTAGCACGATTCTTGTCACCAGAATTAGTAAAACTCACTTGGCTAGGCGTAGTTCTATCTCCACCGCTTATCCCTAATGATGTGCCGTAATTATTGATATTTGTTCCATAATTAGTCTTGATGACCTCTTCGAGACTCTTCCCTACATCACCAGCAGCAACCACATAACCATTGCTACGTTTCGGATCAGGTATCAGCTCTTGTTGCTTAGCGGAATTACCAGGAGCAAATGCCTTAGCATAATTAAACATAGCCATGCCGCTAGCAAAATTTCGACTAAAGACAGAATAGGCGTTATTCCAATTATATAAACCACTTGGTTTTTTTGCGTTAAAGTACTCTCCTAACATACTAGATGTATTGATAGCCGTGCCACTCGGATGAACAGTACCACCACTATTGATAACCATTTGTTGAGGTCTTATATAATAGGCATATTGTAATACTGGATTATAAGTAGCACGAAATACGACCTTATCACTCGGTTTAGCATACACTTCACGCCTGAACTGCCCCCATTTATTGACGTTAGCATTTCTCACTCTAATATTTACAAAAGAAGTATCACCAGAATTCTTAGTCGGATCTTCAATCGTATCAGGATTACCAGGATCTGTTGGCTGCGCATTACCTTCCGCCGAAACACAGACTTGCGTAGCGACAGTTCCGGCATTCGGTGTATTATAGGCCGCAAATGTTAATTTTTCACACAGTACCATCCCAGGATAGAGAGTGAAAGCACCGCTCCTACTCACCTCTTCCTCAACACCATTGCTATTGGAGTTACCAGAGCGGACCCTGCCATCATTGGCAATCGCTTTGGTCGATGTGACAAGGTTAGAACTACGCGAGACCGTATAAGGCGTGGAGCCAGACCCAGATATTCTTCTAATCTTATGATTAAAGTTTACATGGCAACCATTCACTGGTGAACAATTACTAATATGAGCTATCTTGGTGCTATTTGTGTTCACCCAGCCAGTAGAGATCGACGCATCGCCCCATAGGCTAGACACACCCTGCCATATATTTCTGACATAATACGCATTCACGTTATGATCAGCCGTCATATTTACACTACAACCCCTGTTTGCCCCAGCGCCACTACAAGCGCCCTGCTCACCCCATTTCAACCACGTATAACCAGCTGGATTATAGTAAGCACTTGTTACCGAAGCATCGCTACCATAAAAAGCCGTCGATGAACTGATAGCACCATCGCCATTCATAGAACTGATAGAACCGTCAAGATTCAATAGTTTAGCATAAGCGACCAAATCAAATTCCTTTAATCTTTTGATCCTTCCCTCGACATTTTGATAATCACCTTCAGCAGGAATGACCACCTTATAACAATCCCATTTTTTCTTACTCACGCCACTAGGGCAAGTCACACTTGATACGGATAAAGAGTTATTACGGACCTCGTCAGCGGTAGTACAATAATCTCCCGGATCAATACAGTGAAACGTATTACTGATTACTTTACAAATTTGTTTATTGCAGCCAGCGCCCCACTTGAACTTAACGTCAAATAGAGTAGCCTTATATGGATTATCATGGTTGCCACATTTTGGTGCCTTCATAGAAGAGACTTTTTGGATTAGGTCGAGAGGATCCTTCTGCTTTGCAAATGTGTCATACGAGACAAATAGCCCAGCCCCAAATGTCATCAAGGCTATTGCTAATCCCATTTTTAATTTCAAATTCATCTAGATATCCTCCTCATCTTCTTCTTCGGGGACTACCCCTGGGTCAAAATCATCACCGCGCTCTGACGCTTCTTTGGTAGCATTGTAATCATCCTGATAGGAAGCCTCTACCGCTTTTCTCTTAGTTTCGTATTCAGAAACTAGTCGCTCATCACCAAGAGTCTTCGCTAGTTCTATCACGTCAGAATAAAGCCTATATTGATCAGGTCCAGAATAAGAGTCAAATTTCATCGTCAACATACCATCCAGGGCTTCTTTCGTCATACCCTTCGAAAGAAAGTTGTCTTTGCGCTTACGATTCAAAGTTAAAACAATGTCTGGACGGTTTTGTGACTCTGCCAATTTAATCCCCCCCTCATACAATCTATTAATCTGGTCAACATCGACCGGATTTTCAGATAATAGCTTCTTTACTTCGATATCGATGTTCCGCGATTCTTCAATCAACTTGGCTTCTTGGTATTCTTCATCGCTCATACCCTCCCAATACAGAGGGAACTCTTCCTCCTCATCAGTAGACGCGACCGGCTCCTCCGGCGGATGCGTTGCATTCCATATTACCAAACCCCCTAAAATAAAAATTAAGGCGAGAAAAACGCCTAAAACTATCATTAATGTCTTGTTATCCAAGTTAATAGACCTTTTACGCCTCGCCTCACTCACCATACCTATATCTTAGCACAACCACAATGTAGCGGTCAAGACATTTTCAGAACCCAAAAAACGTCCGCTCAACGACAGACGTTTTTTAGACATAGATAAGCTCTCAACTTTTTATTTTTTACAAGCCGACTCGCAGTTAGTTAGCTTATGTTTAATTATACTTATATTTTCCAAACAGTCAAGTGTTTTTTTATAAAAAACTGAGATGGTGGATTTTTATCCTTGGTAATTTCTTAGAAAAAATCCGCCAGATTGGTATTTTCTCCGAGTGAAGCGCGTCTTCTGGACGAGCGAACGAGGAAAAATGCCGAGATGGTGGATTTTTTCAAGAAATTAAATGTCGAGGTCGTCTAGATCTGCTAACTCCGCTCTGGTCTTTTCAGCCAAATCAGAGGTCTCTCCTTCTTCCTCTTCTTCATCACCTTCGTCTACTTCCTCAACTTCTTCTTCCTCAACCTCATCCTCAGCGGAAACTTCCTCTTCCTTATCTTCGTGTTTTTCAGAAGTAACATCTTCTTGCTGCTTACCCTCTTCGTCGGTATTCACGATCTTAAGATTGTACCTAGCATCTTGCTTGGTGCCAAGCGCTCTAAGCAGCACACGAATCGCCTGCGCCGTCACGCCACGCTTACCGATCACACGACCTACATCAGAAGGATCCACGGTCAAAGTCAAAAGCACGCCCTTCTCATCAATCGCCCGCTCTACTGCTACCTTTTCTGGATTGTTGACTAAGGTTTTAACGATGTATTCTACAAATTGCTGGTCAATAGTAGCCATTATTTCTCCTTTATTTGTTATATTATGCTAATAATTATAACACAAAAATAGTCCCGCACGGGACTATTTTTAAGCTTGTGTTTCCTCCGCGGTCGAAGCTTCTTCTGCCGCAGGTTCTTCAGCCGGAGCTTCTTCCTTAGGCTGATTCTTACGTAGCTTATCAGCGTGTTTAGCTACAGCCTTCTTAACTGTTGGCTCCTTGTACCACTTTGGTAACTTTACGCCATTCTTCTTGAGGATAAACGCAACTCTCGAGGATGGTTGCGCCCCATTAGAAAGATATTTTTCTACCGCCTCCTTATCCAAAGTCAGAGCCTTGGTTGCGGGATTGTAATTGCCGACCTCAGCCACTACGCGTCCCGAAAGCGGATGACGCTGTGATTCTTGGACGACTATCCGGTACGTTGGATAATGTGACCGGCCATTACGTTGCATACGAATCGCTAGCATTATTTCTCCTTAATTAATTACTTCGCACCATTATAACACAAATCAAACCAAAAGAAAAGGGCCACATCTCGTGACCCATTTCTTATTTCAGTGGAACCGTGTCATGTCTCAGCGCCATCACTAGCACAGCGATATACTGCATACTAGCAATACGCCCATAAGACATCATTGACTTGAGAATCCTCCAGAAATCCGTTCTGTTCTCCTTGTCAGAAAAAGTCCAGATTGGGAACCCATAAGGTTTTTCGAACAGGGCATTTCCTTCGGCATCTTTTCTATCATTATGGCAGAAAGTCAACCAATCCAGAAAATACTCCGGATCCTTAATCGGCTTCAGCCCAAGTTCGGAAAGAGCCTCATTCAGCTCCTTTATCAGCCTCATACAGCGCCCATGACACCCATCAAAGATGGCGTGGTCAAGCGTCTCAAAGCCTTTCTGCAAAGACTTTTCGTCCGCCTGCTCGATCCTCATACCGAGGAATCTTCTAGAAAAATACGCCTTTGCACCCTTTTCTACTTCATGCAGAGGCAGTCCATACTGTCTCCAGAGCATCAGCTCATATTTAGTGTGTCTCACCTTGGCATACTGCTCGAGCGCAGATGTTCTGCCCTTAAACAACTCGTTCAAAATGTGTTCCACTTTCGTAATGTTCTTGTTCTCTGCCATTTTATCCCTCCCATAAAAACTAGCAGTTATAACGTATACTCTATATTATAGCACAAACACAATAAAAAGTCAAACAAAACCTCTGTTATTTCGCACCAGCTGCACGATACTTTTTCACCCCTTCACGTGCCGCCATGGTCTGAGCCTCCTGCTTCGAGTGCCCAATCCCTGTTCCTTTGAGAGAAGAGCCTACATACAACCCAACGGTAAACTTCTTATCGTGATCCGGCCCCTCTTCCTTCAGTGTACGATATACAGGAGTTTCCCCGTCAATTTTCTGCGCCAACTCTTGCACATACGACTTCGGGTCACGCCACAGACCTTCCTCAAGCACCACATCAATCTTCGATAAGATGTGCTTTGCGATAAACTCACGCGCCGTTTCATATCCATGATCAAGGTAGATCGCCCCAATCACAGCCTCAAAACAATCCGCCAATATCACATCGTGTGCTCTTTCTGAGCCCATTCTCTCACCCTTAGACATGCGTACCAGAGGTGCGTAGCCAAGTTCTTTTCCAGCATCGCCTATCGATTCCGTGCGCACCAAAGCCGCCCTCACCGCAGTCATAATTCCCTCAGGTTCGTTGTAGTTCCGATACAAAAAATCCGAAGAAACTAATTCCAAGACCGCATCACCCAAAAATTCTAATCTTTCATTATGCTCGTGCGTACTCTTATGCTCATTCACATAACTCCTGTGTGTAAGCGCTGTCACCAAAAGCCCTATATCATTAAACTTAAGCCCAAGTTTCTCACGCGCAAATTCTTCATATGGTGTCACGTCAATTGTTTTTTTATCCATTTACCTCCTTTTAATAATCACCCGAACGGATCTTCTTTTTTGCGATCAACATTAAAGTCTCAATATCATCATACTCTATTAAGTCCAACGCCTTCGTAAACGGGAACCAAGCAATTCCCTTCATCCATTTTTCCGGGATTGGAGTCTCGCGGCTATCAAGCGCCTGCACCAGATAAACCTGCGTGGTCATTAATACCAACTTATCTGATCGACGATATTTGAAATGAATCTTACCAAGCCACGTCAGCACCGATACATTTTTTAACCCGGTCTCTTCCTCAATCTCACGACGAGCCGTCATCTTGGCCGTCTCTCCTGGCTCGATATGCCCCTTCGGAATAGTCCAACGTTCCTTCGAGTCTTGAATCAACAGGATCTCAATGTCCTTCTTATCTTTAGTCAATCTAAAAACAATCCCACCTGATGTTGGCTCTCGTACAATCTCTTGAATCGCTGTTTTCTTGCGAAAAACAGCCGATTTTATCTTATCAAGAGTAGTCTCCTTAATTCTTTCCGCTGGTAGTGCTTCCGGAACTTTGAGAGTCCTTCTCGCTGTCGGCTCGTGCGCCGCCCTTGGTCTTTGGTCCATGACTCTTTTCTTCTTTTATTCCAAGTTTTTTGTAAGCAGTCCCCAGCACCCCATTCACAAACTTCGAAGAATTCTCCGAACCGAATGATTTTGCTAACTCCACTGCTTCATTAATGGCAACCTTCGGAGGAATAGTATCCCCACACTCCGAAAGTTCATAAAGGCCCATCCTTAAGACGTTTCGATCAATTGCTGCGATTGAAGCGATCGGCCACTCAGGCGCCATCGGCTGAAGAGCCGTATCTAACATCTCGAAATTATCTGCCACATTATGCGCAAGATTATACACAAACTCTGTATCACCTAGCGCTTTCTCATATGGCTCAATATTCTTCGCAACAATCACGTCCAAATCGACTTCTGGGTCCTTTGACAAAGTTCGAAGCTCAAACTCATACAAACTTTGCAAAACAATTACTCTACCTAAATGTCGATTACTTGCCATATTTTAAATCTTCTCTTTTATTTATTAGTTTTAACTTTTAGATTCGGGGTCCGCTTCTTCGTCTCGAAAGCCTTCACGGGTGACAACTTGTTCACACGCTTAGCAAGCTCGAGCCTGAGATGACTCCTACGAAGCCCAGTCTTACGCGGGCTACTCTGTTTCTTAGGTTCAGGCATTTTACTCCTTAATATTAATAGATAATTTTATTCATTATACCACAAACACCGAGCTCTCACAACCCCCAAATCAAGCCATACAGAGCTATTCCGGTCGCAACCGACACGTTGAACGATTCTTTCTGACCCTTCATCGGGATTTCTACAAATAGATCAAACATCTTAAATAAAGCTGGGTTAATCCCATGCACTTCTTCACCTAGGACTAAAACAATCTTATCCCCCAATTTATCCTTTAGATCTGGATCATTTAATGCATAAATCGGCACATTCTCGATATTATTCTCCAATCCCACAATCTTCCAACCATCAGAACGATATTTTTCCACCTCTGTTTTTATATCACCAGATGAATAAATATCTAACATATCTTCCGCACCGAGTGCTGTTTTGTGAATCTCGCGATCGAGTTTATCGCGTAGATGTGGCAAAAGATTTTGATCATGCACTCTCGGCGTGTAGCCCGACAAAATCACTCGTGACACGCCAAACCCTTCCGCCGTCCTCAAGATAGCCCCGACATTATAGCATGATCGAATATTATCCAGAACTAATACTACTTCCATAAACCAGCGGCCTTCAATGCACGTTTAATGCCAGGCCGGTCAAAACCCACAATTCGCTCACCCTCGATCTCGGTCACGGGCACAGTTTTCATATCTTTTTCTTTTGTTGCATCTTTCTCGACATACTTCACACCCTTAGAATCAAGCCAATCCATCAGAGCATGACAATAAGCACAAGTCGGAGTTGTATATATCTTTACCATAGCCATATTATACCACTATATTAATCAATTTCGCTTTCTTCACGAAGATAGTCTTCTTGACTCCATCTGCAGTGTATTTCTTTACATTCTTATCGGCTAAGGCCTTCTTCGTAATCTCCTCTTCGTTCTCCAGCTCATCCACAGCCACCTGCATTCTTGCTCTTAGCTTACCATTAACCTGGACCACTAGCTCAACAGTGTCAGCCACCAAATATTTCTCATCCCATTTCGGCCATTCATCGTCTGAGCCCAATTCCTCAAGCATCTCAGACGCAAGGTGTGGTGCAAATGGCTTTAATAATTTAGCCAGTATTATTAAATCTTCCTTGCCAGCCCCGAGCTTATATAGCTCATTCACATATTCCATCAAAGCTGCCACCGCCGTATTGAAATTATAACGATGTATATCCTCAGTTACTTTTTTGATGGTCTTATGCCTGATCGTGCGAGTAGTAGATGCGTCTCCCGAAATCTCTCCTGAACATAGACTAAAACAGCGATTTAGGAATCTATACACGCCACCAACACTTCTCGTATCCCACGCCGCATCCATATCGTACGGTCCAATAAACATCTCATAAGTCCTTAAAGTGTCCGCCCCATAACCGTCATTTATCACATCTAAAGGATCGATCACATTACCTTTAGACTTCGACATCTTTTTGCCATCTGGCGCATTGATGTAGCCATTATATAATAGCCTCTTGATCGGCTCACGGAATGGCAAATAGCCCTCGTCTGCAAAGAACTTACACCAAAATCTCACATAAAGTAGATGCGCCACAGCATGATCGCCGCCACAATAATAATCCACTGGCTCCCAATATGAAATTGCTTCAGGGTCCCACGCGTGCTTAGTATCTCGTGGCGAAGCATAGCGCCAAAGATACCATGAAGAACAAGCATATCCATCCAACGTATCCGTCTCGCGCGTCATCTCTTCCATATGCGTCTCGCCAGTCTTTGGATCTTTTACTGGTATCTCTACCTTGAGCCAATCTTTCGCTTTCGCTAGTGCCGAACGCCCTGATGCATCAGGTTTATAGTCGTCGATCTCTGGCAACATTACTGGTAGCTGCTCTTCCGGAATCGGATGTGGGTTACCTTCCTTATCGTAAGCTATCGGAATCGGACAACCCCAATAGCGCTGACGCGAAATCAGCCAATCACGCATCTTATACATCACTTTCTGATCACCATAAAGATCCCTATCTACTAATTCTGTCTCTACGATTGGCAGGTCAAATTTCTCAGCAAATTCTCGGTCACGTTCATCCATCGCCGGCACTGCCATGATCGCACCAGTTCCATAACCAGACAAAACATAATCCGCCACCCAAATCGGTATCTTTTCCTTCGTAGCCGGATTCACCGCATAAGCACCAGTAAACACACCTGTCTTTTCTTTATTTTCTTGTCTTTCAATCTCCGATTTCTTTAGAGCCTCCGCTTTGTATTCCAAAACCTTTTCACGGCAATCATCGCTCACAATATAGTCTAACTCTGGATACTCTGGCGCTAACACCATAAACGTAGCCCCCAGTATCGTATCTGGTCTAGTGGTGAAGACCTTGATCTTGTGCCCAGCATCGACCACGAATTCTATCTCAGAGCCAACTGACCGCCCAATCCAATTCTTTTGCATCGTCTTAATCTTCTCTGGCCATTCTAGATTATCAATCTCATCAAGCAACTCATCTGCATATTCCGTAATCTTAAAGAACCACTGCTTCATCTTCTTTTTCTCGACTTCGTGTCCACAACGCCAGCAACAACCGCCTTCCACCTGTTCATTAGCTAGAACCGTCTGGTCCACCGGACACCACCACTGATAAGACTCTTTTTGATAGGCTAAACCCTTCTTATATAACTGCAAGAAACACCATTGAGTCCACTTATAATATTCCGGATCGGAAGTATTTATCTCGCGCGACCAATCGATCGCATAACCAAGCTTCTTAGCCTGCTTACGAAAGTTCGTAATATTCTCCGCCGTCACATCTTGTGGTGCTGTACCAGTCTTGATCGCATAATTCTCTGCCGGCAATCCGAAAGTATCATAACCAAACGGCCTCATCACATTCACACCCTGCTGACGATAGAATCTCGTTAAAACATCCACAATCGTAAAGTTTCGTACATGCCCCACATGAAGCCCAGCTCCAGAAGGGTACGGGAACATCTCGGCTAGCATCATTTTCGGCCGATCAGGTTCTTCCGAAGCACGAAAAGCTTCTGTCTCCTCCCATTTCTTTTGCCATTTTGCTTCTATCTTCAGTGGTTCATATCTATCCATGATACATATTATATCATGGTTTATCTTGAATCACCTTATTATATATATTTATAAACCTGTCAAGCGTTGTTTCGAAATCATGTTCCTTAGCAATCTCCAGCGATTTCTTACTGAATTTTTCTCTCAACTTGTCATCAGATAAAATCTTGCGTATCGCCGCAGCGATCTCAACTACCGAACCTGGTTCACACAAAAAACCATTTTCTGTATCATGACAAACTTCTGAGACAGCACCCTTATCTACGACTATTAGAGGCAAGCCTGTCGCCGCTGCTTCGATTAGCACAATACCTTGTGTCTCGATTGGTGAAGCCGTCACAAATACGTCACCGATTTTATATAGCTCATACAGATCTGGTGGCAATACCTTTCCTATAATTCGTATATTTGACATACTGGCATATTTATTTTCTAACTTGATTCTGTCAACTCCATCACCAACCACTACTAATTGGGCCTCGTCAACCTTAGCTTTCAAAAACGCCTCGATCACTAGACCTACTTTTTTCTCCGGGTCCACTCTACCCACATACAGTACGATCGGTTTGTCTACGGCGATTTTATATTTCTGGTAAATCCCCTGAGGAACTTTCCCCGGTTTAAAGTTAGCTAAATCTACGCCATTAGATATCGCTGCTATTGGTACTCTAACTTCTCGCTCCCCCAGCAAGTCACGCACTGCTCTTTCCGTCGGCATAGTCACAAAATCGCTTTTATTTTGACGATTCCGAAAATAAGCATTCAATACAGCATTAGCCCCTCTTTTTATCGGCCGCGGCATCTTCAAAGATTCAGTCAAAACTTCAGGTTGATTATGTTCAGTCGTAACCACCGGTATATCTAGCTTTCTAGCCCACTTCACCACCGAAAGACCAATCGGGTCAGACACCTGCACATGTACTACATCTGGCCGGAAACTCTCTAAGATTTCGCGTATTTCGCGCCCTGGAAACACTGACGCCCGAAACCCATGTTTATAAAACAACCTCGGCCATTTAATACCAAACTTTCTTTTTTTATTCGGTACATCATGAATCTGATCAGGATATACTTTCACGTCGATCGACTTCAAGTGCTCCACACGCACCCCGTCCGCCGTACGAGAATAATTCTTCCCGGTTTGCGACGGACAAACCACCACGACATCATGCCCCCGTTTCGCAAGTCCCATCGCAAGATTATGCGAAAAGACCGCCACCCCATTAATCTGCGGATAATACACAGCCGTTGCGATTAATATCTTCATAAGTAAATTATAGCATATACTAGCAGTAGCGAGATTTAAGTTAATCTTCCGAGGAATGGAGCGAGTTTGCGAGCGACGACAGCCGAGGAAGATAACTTAAATTTCGGTTGAGGTGGTGTTACTTGGTGAAATTTAAGTTAATCTTCCGAGGAATGAAGCGAGTTTGCGAGCGACGACAGCCGAGGAAGATAACTTAAATTTCACCTAGTATAGCAATCAAAGTTTTTTAGCTTTATCAAGTTGTGGATCACGCATTGAATTGATATCTTCGTATGAACGTTCTACTTTCACGTCTGGCTCGATCCCAGTCTTATTAATCGAACGATCTTTTGGTGTATACCATGATGCTGTCGTCACTTTAAGCTTTGATCCGCCAGATAGATCATATAGTTGCTGCACAACACCTTTACCGTAAGTAGTCTCGCCCACCACAGTTGCCTTACCATAGTCTTGCAACGCCCCCGCCACAATCTCCGAAGCCGACGCCGTCGAGCCATTTACGAGTACGATGGTCTTCATGTCCTTTAGCGATGCTTTACCAGTCAAAGCTTTCATATCCGAATCATCAAAGTGTTTCGACTTCTGCAAGAGGATTGTTTCACCGTCAATCCAGAGACTTAGCAGATCTTGCGCTGCACTCACATATCCACCGCCATTACCACGTAGATCTAAGATCACTTTCTTGACACCTTTCTTTTCAAAATCCTTCGCAAACCCTTGCACCATCGTACCGGTATCATTATCAAATCTAGTCACCGTCACGATTGCTGTGGAGCCATCATATTCCACATAGGCTGATACATTATTGATCACCTCGCGCTTCATCTTAAATGTCTTTTCATTGCCATCGCGTACCACAGTCACTTCTACTTCAGTGCCCTCTTCACCGCGTACCTTCTTAGAAATCTCTTCTGTAGAGAGATCGTAGACTTCCTCGCCATTTACTTTATAAAGAATATCGCCCGCCAAGATACCGGCCTCACGCGCAGGATTGTCAGGCAAAGTCCTAAGTACTCTCACGTAGCCATCGCGAAGCCCCATCTCGACACCAATCCCAGCCCCTACATTACCATGCAAGTCGTCTTCGAACTCTTTTGCTTCTTCATTATCCATATACACTGTATACACATCGCCTAGAGACTCAGTTAGCCCTTTCTTAGCACCTTCTACAGCCTTCGCCTCATCAATATCTCCGTCGTATGAATTAGATAATTTATTATATACCTCATCCAGCGCCAACCAACGCGAATCAGCACTACCGCCTAGTCCAAACATTGGCGCAAAAAACTGATTCCAACCAAGCCCCACAATAACACCGACGGCTAAAGTAACGGCTGCGATAATTATCGCATTACCAACACTAATCTTTCTAACTTTCCACTCCACTTTATTATCCATAAATATTATTATATCACACTATCGAAGGTGAATGTAGTTATAATAGCCCACTTCGCCCGCCGAGATCGTCCTAGAACCAAAGTCACCGTAATGAGAACTACCAGAATAAAGGTACGTTGCGTAGGCATTATTATACTCGGTCACGTTAATCGAACCATCGCCATTCACGCTTTCTACCCAGAATACATGTCCATATGGACCACTATCCAACTGACCGATTGTGCCGGCGGCCGGCGTCTTATCTACGTAGAATCTTCCGTCAGACCTTGCTCCATCATCCCACGAATACGCATTTCCCCAACCAAGAGAGACACCCCAAGCTTCATAAGCTTTCCAGCCAGCATAGCTTACACATTCACATACATACCCACCGATCTTATGCACGCCTGAACCATCTTCCCAATAAGTCAAGTAGTAATCTTGCTTTTGCGGGCAATCACCCTGCCATGGATAGGTATTCGCCCCAGAGTACGCACTACCGCGATACAGCTCTGGATGTGCTTCCTGCTCTGCTTTCTCAGCTGCCCGTTGCGCCTCCTGTGCCGCTCTTGCTACCTCTGAATATGCCTCAGCGTCATTTTCATATTTCTCCACTAACTCTTGTTGCTCGTTGCGTTTCTTAGTAAGAGCCTTCTTAGCTTCCTGTTGCTGAGCGAGTAAGTTTTCAACCTCAGCTTTATTAAACTCGAGCTGTTCTTTAGTCTCCTTAATAGCAGCAGCCGACACGCTGATCTGTTCTTTCGCCACATCTTCACGCGCCGCCTTTTCAGCCAGATCCGAGATGGAGCTAGCTCCAGCCAAGATTCGAATCGGCTCCGCGTCAGATTCAAAGTGCATATTAACCAATAATTCAGCCAAAGCTTCCTGTTGTTCTTCTAATTGTATCTCAGCTAGCTCGATTTCTTTCTTCAGTTCTTTCACATTGGCCTGAGTATCAGCGATCTCAGCTTCCTTACTCGCTATCTCAGCAGATAACTCGCCCACCTTGGCCTGATAGGCATTCGCAGAACTAGCCGCCTTGGCCGCCTTGCGATTCGCTTCCTGTTCCTTAGCTACCGCTTCCCGACAAGCTGCTGAATTCTGACAAGCTTTTGAGATAGCCCCTACAGTACCATCATAAACACCAAGTCCAAGCACCGCCACCATTACCATGGCGACCATTCCAGCAAATATTCGATTTTTATGTTTAAGTATTACCATAATCTCATTATAACATATTTATATAAATTGCAAATAGGTCTAAATTAGGTGCCAGCGACGCAACGCACCATCCTCCCACCGTACTTGTAGCTGCCGTCCGTGACTGGGGTGACGTAACTACTGCTTAAGCGCAAGGTGTAGGCGCCGTTGCTACTACTCGCTGAAGACGACCAATAGTTCACGCTGGAATTACGGCCGCTGACCGACGAACCAATCACATTCACGTACCCGGAATAGACAAAGTTGTTAGGATAGGTTCTCCATCTATTAGAAGCTTTTGCAGTAAATTGATCTGCTCCTGTGCCACCCATAGCTATGTCAAGTGCGCCAAATTCTTCCGTAGTACTTCCTCCAGTTGGTAGATGCCAACCTGCAGGGCAGATATCGCCTGATACATTGCCACTAGATTTACTATAAGTACCATGTCCTGCTGTGGCTGAATACCAGTTGTAATAGTTACCATAGGAGTAAACGTTACTTGATGCACTGTAGCTTGATGCGGTGTTATTTGTGAAGAAAGTAGCATTGTTAGTTGCTAGCATGGATTGGTCGTCACAGTCTGATGATTGTGTTTGGCACCAGGTGGTATCTGGGTCGGAAGAGGTGGGATCTGAAGTGGCAGAGAGATGGTTAGAGGTAGTTAGGGTGCCTTGCTGATTCTTGTAGTACCATGAGTTGTTTAATGGAAGAGATGGGCTATGAGTATTAGTGGCGGTGAGTTCTGGTGTGTTATCAAGTCTTAGGTTTTCAATAGTCCAACATTTACCGTCGGCGAGCTTAGCTACGGCATAGGTGTCATTGTCGCGATTATCAGTAAGCGCCGTAACATCACCAATATTCATAGAATTACAACCATTCCAGTTTTGTAGAGTGCCTTTTGATGGAATCCACATAGCGTAAAGTGAAAGACCACTAGTAGAAATATCGCTTGGAGCAGTGATGGTTTGGTTGGGGCCGTAGTTAGTTCCTGTATAATCATATTTAGTGTTCCAACCAGCGAAGCCATAACCAGTACGCTTGAAGTTTGGAGCCCATAAAGTGATGCCATCAGTTAATTCTGTACTTGTTGGAGACTGTTTCCCCATCTCGCCTAGTGCAGTAGTAGCATTAGGATTGTAGCAAATTTTGCCAGCTTCGCATTCTACCTCTTGTTGGCCTGGCTCAACATTAGATGGATGAACTAGGGTGTAAATAACTTTCCCAGCATACGCTCCAGCAGCTTGAGTCTTGGAAATGTATGAGGCATAAGTAGAGATTAGAGTAGCTCCTTCTGCATCTTCTCCTATGTCTGTACTACTATCTCTATGAGCTACTTT
>JAZQBP010000017.1:0-10672 GCA_045545815.1 Candidatus Nanosyncoccus sp.
CCATTATAACTAGCGAAAGTAAATTCACCAAACATAAGCAGAAACCAAGTGTCTACTTTTTGGGGTACACCGTACCGAGCCTGTTGTCTACTTTTTGGGGTACAGCTGGAAAACAGTGTCTACTATTAAGGGTACAGTTCAAGGGGTAGGGTCTAGGTGCCGGCGACGCAACGGACCATCCAACCGTAGTTCTTATAAGGGATGTTCCTGCCTGGGTTGGCAATTCTACTGCTGAAACCCAGACCGTAGGCGTTACTACTACCGTTCCCAGAAACGGACCAATAGCCCCCGCCGGAATTACGACTGTCGACCAACGAACCACTCACTTCCCCGGAATAGACGAAGTTATTAGGATAGCTTCTCCACAATCCAGACATAGTGGCTCCAGTAGGAGTAGTGCTAGAATCTGAATATGCACCAGTACCTCCTAAGGCGATATCAAGAAGGCCAAATTCTCCTGTAGCGTCTTTACCAGTTGGAAGATGCCAGCCAGCGGGACAGATGTCGCCAGGAGCAGTGTAGCCTGAGCCGTAGGAACTACCATACTTACCATAGCCTGCTGTAGCTGAGTACCAGTTGTAATAGTTACCGTAGCTGTATACATTACTGGATGCACTGTAGCTAGCGGAAGTGTTGTTCGTAAAGAGGGTAGTGTTATTAGCGGCTAGCATGGATTGGTCGTCACAATTGGATGAGTTTGTCTGGCACCAAGCTGTAGCAGTTGGATCTGTGGTAGCGGAGAGGTGATTAGAAGTGGACTTAGCATCACTATCATTATCTGAGCTGTACCACCATGAGTTGGTGATTGGGAGAGATGGATTGTGAGTGTTAGTAGATGAAAGATCTACTCCGTCATCAAGCCTGAGATTCTCAATCATCCAGCATTTGTTATCAGCGAGTTTAGCGACGGCATAAGTATCGTTATCACGATTATCAGTGAGAGCCGTGACTTCACCTGTGTTCATGCTAGAACAACCATCCCAGTTCTGCAATGTACCTTCAGATTTAACCCACATAGCATAGAGTGGTAGTCCTTTAGTGGATAGATCACTTGGAGCTGTGATCGTTTGATTAGGTCCATAAGTCTCACCTGAGTAATCGTATTCAGTATTCCAGCCGGCAAAGCCATAGCCTACACGTTTGAAGTTGGAGGCGTAGAGTGGAATACCGTTTGTGATTTGTGTACTTGTTGGAGTCTGTTTTCCCATCTGCCCCTGCACGTTAGCTGCATTAGCATTATAGCAGATCTTGTTTTGTTCGCATGGCACTGGTTGAGCTGGAGTACTACTAGCAGGGTTTACTAAGGTGTACTTTACTTTGCCTTCATAAGTATCAGGAGCTTCAGAACCTGAGACAAAGCTAGCGTATGTAGTAGTGATAGTAGAGCCAGTAGCTTGGTCTCCAGAATCAGTAGGACCAGTGAAATGTGCTACTTTAGTATATTCACTTGGTACTGCACTATAGTCATTAAAGCCATTATCTGCTATTGGTGTAAATGATGAACCGCTAGGTGTGATCTTCATAGCCCAGTTACTAGTACTTCCCGATGTAGCTGTACCAGTAGCTATGGTACCTGATGTTGTTTTACCTACTAGTTTAGTACTATTGGTATCTCCTATCTTATTGCCAGTATATCCTACTGCATAGATAGAGAATCCTCCAGCATCATTACATACTACATTGAAGGTAGTTTGTCCTATCTCGTCTTTATATTGATTTGGTGATACTGTAGCGGTATGAGCAGAATCTAGAGAGGAAGTCATAGTACAGGCAGAGGCTACGGTGACTGAGGCGGTAGCAGAGTTAGTGCAGGATACTGTGCCGTCGCCGTTGTCTGTGCAGTTGTTGGTGCCTACTGCTCCTGCGCTTTGGACAAATAGACCTGCGCCGGCAAGTAAGGTCGTGATGATGAGTCCTAGTACCCCAGCATAAGCTGGTGCTTCATTATCAGTCGCACTGCGTGCGCTATTTATCATATTATTACGGACTCTGCTCATCCGGTTACCTCCACATTATATTCTTGTATTATTTTAGCATAACGATTGTCATATTGCTAGTGATTTTCTAAGATTAACTCAAACTCCAATTACCAAGACCAAGGGCACGGATACGGGATTTGATCTCGAGCAAAGTCACTGATTGATTAAAGACTTCAGGTGGGAGACTGGTGCTCTTCATGATCTCTTCGCTAGAGCGAAGACCAGAGGCGAGAGCCTGGAGGATCTTGGTCTCTACATCATTATCGCCGATCAAATGTTGACCTTTAAGGTCTTTGCGCTTTTTGATAGACTCTTCGGGGAAGAGAAGGTGAAGGATATCGTCTGGTTCGGTATAAGGATGGGCGCCTTGACGGATCAATTTGTTGCATCCTTGAGAATAAGGACTAGTGATATTGCCCGGCACAGCGAAGACTTCTTTGCCTTGGTCTAGGGCATGAGTAGCGGTGTTTAACGAGCCGGATCTCTCGGCCGCTTCTACTACTACCACTATATCGGCGAGACCTGAGATGAGGCGGTTACGATAAAGGAATGATGTCTTTTGGTCGATGTGGCGCTTGAGATATGGCGTAGATTGAGCGAGCTTACCTTGCCTTTGCTCGGACTCAAAGCTAACCCAATTATGACCATCCCAGCCTGCTTCTGAGGGGGCCAACGGAACATCAGGGGAAGAAACGGGAGCGTATTCTGACAGGATAGCGCCGTTCTTCTCTATAATCTCACGCGCTAATGGTAGGTGAGTCTTCGGGTAAATGTCATCAATCCTGGTGCCCAGCACGGCTACCGTCTTGCCGCCACCAGCCAGACAGCCGCGGTGCGCGATCGAGTCGATACCGAAAGCGAGCCCAGAGACAACCACCACGCCTTTTTCGCCCAGTCTCTTGGCAAGATTATAAGCAATCTCTTCGCCATACCTTGTGTTATGCCTAGAGCCGACGATAGCGACGGTCTTGGGGCGGAGTTTTTTGCCATTTTTTGACATATTTTCTGGTAATTTTCCACGAAAATACAATGTTTTAGGCTTAAGCGCAATAGCTTCTAACACCTCTGTAAAAACATGCTCTAGGGGTGATATTTGGTTGATTTTATTGAAAAAGCTGTTAAAAAGTGTTGACATATTTTTCTCCCTGTGCTATAATTATGAAAGTTGGTACTGAAAAAAGTGCCACACCGCACCTAAATAAGTTATAATTTCAGCTATACTACTTCCAGTATAGCAGAAATTGCGAGCTTTTGAAACCCTTTCGGCTCTGGAATTTCTTCATGGTTCCTGAGTTAATAAGTATTACCTCCACTTTGAAAGGACTCTTTCGAAGGCTTAGCAATCCCTCTAACCGGCGGGCCCCAATATTGTGTGAGGTGGGTTACGCTCCGGGGTTCACCCGGTATAGTAGTGAAGCGTTAGAGGGCCAAAATAGCCTCAGGTGATGCCCACCCTTACCTGAGGCTTTTTTGATGTTTATGCTACAATAGTGGCATGGAACAACAGGAATCAAAACAAATACAAAGTTCAAATAATGATCTGAGCGCAAATCCATCACCCAGTATCAATATAGCTTTAATAGTTATGCTCGTCGTTATTCTACTATTGTTATTGTCACCCATGTTCGTAAGTATTATATTTATTATATTGGGGCCCTCAATACGAACCGTTATTGCAATATTTCTTTTAAATCCAATACTGCTGATAACTGCAGTATGCCTATTAACTCTTGGTGCAGCAATAATCGTGCATCTTCATAAAAAACGAGAGGAAAATCAGCAAGCAACAGAGGAGACAAAAAAACTATCTATGCTCCGAATTGGTCAAAGAATATCACTAATTCTAACGGTCGTTCAAATTGTGTTCTTTATAATCTATGCGATTTTAATGATTAGGTGTCAGGGCTCAGAATGTTCAGCGTCGTTTATGCTTGTTTTTATGGCTCCGTCCATACTGGTCTTTTTAGTATTATCTATAGTGTTGACTAAATTGGTTTCTAAAGGACAGAAACGGATTGAAGACCAAAGAGCTGAAGAGACGAGCAATAAAGATGTCACCAGTATTGATACCAAAGTGCAGTAAAAACCCTGGCGCGGGGCCAGGGCATGATAAAGTGCGGACGGCCTGAAATATTTGATCACTCAAATAACTCTTTATAGAGTTTGTGTACTTGCGCGGTGGTAGACTGATCAAGTTCTGCGAGCTTGGAATTTCTCTCGCGTACGAGAAACTTTGCTTTTCCCTTAACGAATTCCTGCGCCTGCTTATTGGTTGCAGACTTATTGTTGTAATATTCTTCGTAAGCTCTATGGATAAGCTTCTGGTATTTCTGCTCGTAGTGCATTCTGATCAACCTACGCTTGTCCTTAGCCGTCAATTTTTTAATGGACATTTATATCACCTCCCTTAGTTTCATAATACCATAATCCTAAATCTTTGTCAACTTTTACGTTTATGCTTGCGCGGTGTGTTATGATAGATGTATGGCAAAAAATCTAGTGATAGTAGAGAGCCCGGCTAAGGCGAAAACGATCGAGAAATATCTCGGTGCTGATTTTAAAGTACTTGCTTCAGTAGGGCATATTCGTAAAGATACTAAAGTAGATAAGTCTACTTTTGATGTGACTTACGAAGTGGATCCTGGACATAAATCTATCATCACTGAACTTAAAAAAGAAGCTAAAGCCGCCGATAAAATCTGGCTTGCGACTGATGAAGACCGCGAAGGCGAATCTATTTCATGGCATTTGTGTGAAGTATTAAAACTACCTAAAGACACTGCTCGCATCACTTTTCATGAGATCACTAAGCCAGCACTAGAAAATGCGATCCAGCATCCACGCACTGTGGACATGGATATGGTGTCCAGCCAGCAGGCGCGTCAGACATTAGATATGCTAGTAGGATATGATCTTTCTGACATCGTGCGACGAAAGGTGCCTGGTGCGATTTCGGCAGGGCGTGTACAGTCACCGGCTTTACGGCTGATCGTGGAGCGCGAAAAGCAGATTGAGAAATTTGTGTCTAAATCTACATTTAAGATCACGGGGGAATTTACAGATAGTAGCTCCGAATCCATTCTCTCGGGGCACGGAGTCGCCCGCGCCCGTCGTCACGGGGCGAGCGCTCCTTCTACCTCGGTCGTAACCTCCGGAGATCCCCTCGAGAAGGATTCGGGGGCTACTTTTATTGCAAATTACGACGGTGATGCGCCTGAGACTGAAGATGGGGCCCGAGAATTGCTCGAAGTATTGTCGCAGGCTGACTATACAGTAACGGATGTAGAGGAGGCCGAAGGTACGAAAGCGAATCCGGTACCATTTACTACGGCGGCGCTCCAGATTGAGGCGAACTCTAAGCTTGGGTTCTCTTCGCGCACCACAATGAGTGCGGCGCAAGGATTATATCAGGCGGGTTTGATCACTTATCACAGAACAGACTCACTAAATCTATCTTCACAAGCAGTAGGCACGATCGCGAAATACATTGAATCGGAATTTGGCAAGAATTATCTCAAGGTACGCCATTTTAAGACTAAAGATACCTCGGCGCAAGAAGCTCACGAAGCGATCCGGCCGACTGATATATTTCGCACTGCGGCAGGGAAGAATGATTACGAGAAGCGTTTGTACAATTTGATCTGGTCGCGTACAGTGGCTACGCAGATGGCGAATGCCAAGGTCGCCAAGACTACTATTTATATTGATGCAGATGGTTCGAAATCCATTCTCTCGGGGCACGGAGTCGCTCGCGCCCGTCGTCACGGGGCGAGCGCTCCTTCTACCTCGGTCGTAACCTCCGGAGATCCCCTCGAGAAGGATTTCCGAACCACCTTCATAGCTAAAGGTGAGGTGGTGATATTCGATGGTTTTCTACGTGTCTATGGGAAGAGCAAAGATTTAGAATTGCCAAAGGTCGCCAAAGGCGAGCCGGTAAATTGCCTGGAGCTAGTCGGAAAGCAAAACTTCGCCAAACCACCGGCAAGATATACTGAAGGTTCTCTCGTTAAGAAACTAGAAGAGCTAGGTATCGGGCGTCCTTCGACTTATGCTTCCATCATGACAGCTATCCAAGCACGCAAGTATGTCGAAAAAGGTGAATCCGAAGGACAATCTCGAGATGTAGTAGAGCTACATGCTAAGAAAGGCTCGGTCTCTCGTGAACTAGTGCAGGAGAAATACGGCGCTAATAAGGGCAAATTAATCCCGACTCCAATCGGCGAATTAGTAGCTGGGTTTTTGACGGATAATTTCAAGAATATCGTAGACTATAAATTCACCGCTAATATCGAAAAAGATCTAGACCTCGTAGCGGATGCCAAATTGGAACGCGTCAAGATGCTGCGGGATTTCTACGGACCGTTTCATGATACGGTGCTAGTGGCAAATGGCGTAGAGCGCTACAACAATGCTCGCTTGCTCGGTCATCATCCAGAGACTGGTAAACCAATCTATGCTAAAGTGGGGAAGACTGGCGGCTTTATTCAACTAGGTGATAATGAGAAGGAAGCAGGAGAGAAACCGCGCTTCGCACCTTTACCGAAGCGAAAGTCGGTTAAGACTGTGACGCTCGAACAGGCGCTCACACAATTAGCTCTGCCAGCTTTGCCCAGAAAGCTCGGCAAAGCGCCTGATGGCGCCGAACTGATCGCCGCAAATGGTCCATTTGGCCCATATCTAAAAGGCGGTAAGTATAATATACCAATGAAAGACTTGGACCCATACACAGTGTCACTAGAAGAGGCTCTGCTTTTGTATCAAAAGAAGATTGATTCGATGATCGCAGATTGGGGTGAGATTCAGATTATCAATGGTGCCTATGGGCCATATATAAAAGGTCCGGGTCGACGCAATAACGTAAAGATACCAAAGGATGTTGATCCTAAGTCCATTACTGAAGCGGCTGCGCGTGAAATGCTAGAGAATAAACCTAAAACTACTCGTCGCGGAGTACGTGGTAGACGCAAGAAGGCCACTAAGAAAAAGGTCACGACCAAGAAAGCTACTAAAAAGTCTACCAAAAAGACAGCGAAAAAGACTGCTTAGGAGTGCATTTTTGGATATTGCTTATATTTAAATAATTTTTTTCGTATTTTGTAAAAAATATGATACAATAGTAATGAGAAATGATGGATTTCACAGTTGACAACTGCCGAAATTCATGATATTATAGTACAAGTTATCACAATTAATAGGGGTGGAACAAGGAAAGATACTGATGGATCAAAATGCGGAAATCCTAAAAAATGCAATCGCCGGAAGCCTGAAAATCATTGAACAAGATCGTGAGAAGGAGATCGTTTCGAGAAGATTCGGCCTGACTGGAACAAAAGAGACCCTTGAACAAATTGGCGAAATGTTGTCAATTACAAGGGAACGAGTTAGACAATTAGAAAAAGCCATTTTGGTTCGTCTTCAAATTTCCGCAGAAGACAACCAGATCCCAGAATTAGCTCCCGCTGAGAAGATCTTGATCCGCAATCTAACTGAAATGGGGAGAGTCGCCAGACTATCTGACCTTGCTAACAAAGTATATGGGCGCACTAGCACTAATGCTGAGCGCACAGGTATCTATTTTATCTCGACTTTTTCGAAAGGGTTAACAGTTGTAGAAGAGAACGACCGTTATTATGCGGCCGTAGGTATTTCTGATTACGGTGATAGTCGTAAGATTCGTGAGCGCGTAGATGAGATCGTTGATCTTATCAAGAAAAATAAACAGCCGATGACTATCGACGAACTTGACGAAAAGCTAAATTATGAGCATCCTGACCATATTAAGGCGATTGCGTCAATTTCTAAACAGCTAGCTACCTTAAATGGGCTTTGGGGACTCGCCAAGTGGCCTTCAGTAAATCCTAAAAACATTCGCGACAAGATTTTTGTGATATTAGAGTCTCACAAAGAGCCGATGCATTTTTCGGATATCGCCAAGGAGATCAGAGAATCTAACTTCAAACGCCGCAATGTGACCGTCCAAGCTATTCACAATGAGCTGATCAAGGATCCGAGGTTTGTATTGATCGGTAGAGGTATTTATGCGCTTTCTACTTGGGGATATAAGAAAGGCACGATCGCAGATATCATCAAGTCTATCTTAGAGAAATCTGAGCAGCCGCTCTCACGCGAAGAGATAGTTAAGCAGGTCCTAAAGGTGCGTAAAGTCAAAGAGACTACTATCTTACTCAATCTACAGAATAAAAAGCTTTTCAAGAAAGTCGACAAGAATTCTTTCACCCTAGCATAAGTGTGATAGAATAGTAATATGGAAGCGATTATACATTTTATTTTAATGCCGATATTCTGGATTCCGGTGGTGGGAGTGTTGGCCTTTTTGACTTACCGGAATTACAAGAAGCTAAATCAGATCAAGATCCTGAATGTCGATTCCGTGCTTTTGATGCTCGAGATTCCGCGCACCAATGATAAGAAAGAGCTGGCCGCCGAACAGATGTTTGCTAGTCTACATGGCATCTTGCGCGACAAGCAAGAATTGAGAAATTCTGGTGGAGTACAAGAACATTTATCCTTCGAGATTGTATCAACCGCCGGACAAATCAGATTCTACGTGTGGGTGCCGAAGGTCCTGCAAAGTTTCGTAGAAGGGCAGATTTATTCTCAATATCCGACTGTGCAGATTTACAAAATGAATGAAGATTATGTGGATAAGCGCAAAGATTATCCAGTCAATTATATGACGGAACTTGGGCTGATCGAGAATGAGGCACTTCCTATCAAGACCTTTGAAAGTTTTGAGGTAGATCCACTGGCTGGTATCACTGGTACGCTCGCTAAATTGAATCCGGACAGATCAGAGGAGATGTGGATACAGATCCTGACGCGACCAATAGCTGATGATTGGCACAAGAATACTACAGATCGCTGGATTCGCAGAATCAAGACTGGTGGCAGCAGTTTGTTTCAAGGCACTGGATTTGATTGGACTTGGATGATCGAGGCGATTGCCGCACTCTTTCGCCCACCGGCTGGCGGTACTAATTCTGAAGTAAAAGTAGAGCTATCCGAGCGAGCTAAGACTCAGATTGCAAAAGCCGAAGAAAAGGCCACTAAGCTTGGTTATGAAGTAAAAATCCGTCTTGCTTACCTCGGCCAGAACGAAACCGATGCCAAGCTTAATATGCAAGCGCTAGTCGGTACCTTCAAGCAGTTTAATTCGACTAATCTAAATGGCTTTAAGCAGATTGGTGGGACCTTTAACTCCGAAGATCTCGCTTCTTATAAGATGCGTCAATTCTCGAATCGTGGCTTTATTCTAAATATCTCGGAGCTGGCTTCTGTATATCACTTGCCGCATACTTCTGTCGAGACGCCTAATATCGTCTGGGCTACCTCAAAGACCGCAGAACCGCCTGCTAAACTGCCGGTGTTGACTGGTGAAACCTCAAATGATGAGAATATCTCGGCCTTTGGTCTAACTAACTTCCGCGGAATCAATCATCAATTTGGTCTGCTCCGGCGTGATCGTTCTCGTCATGTCTACATTATCGGGCAGACTGGGGCAGGGAAGAGTGGCATGCTAGAACTCTTGGCGCTATCTGACGTGTTTTATAATCAGGGTTATTGTATCATTGACCCACACGGGGATTTCGCGATCGATAACCTGAAGTTTATCCCTGAATCTCGTATTAAAGACGTAGTGTATTTCAACCCGGCGGACACTGCGTTCCCTGTTGCCTTTAACCCGCTCGAGGTATCTGATCCTGCCAAGAAACCAAATGTCTGTTCGGAAGTAATCGGCGTGCTTAAGCGTATGTTCGGCGACTCTTGGGGCCCTAGGCTTGAGCATATCTTGCGTTATACCCTTCTAGCTTTGCTTGATAGACCATCAACCACCCTACTCGACATCTCCAGGCTGTTAACCGACAAAGATTTCCGTAAAGAGACCTTGGAATATTGTAAGGATGTCACAGTACTCCAATTCTGGAAACACGAATTTGGTCAATGGAACGAAAAGCAGGTCAATGAATCGATCGCGCCAGTCCTCAATAAGGTCGGGGCGTTTACTGCTAACCCAATTATCCGCAATATCATTGGTCAGCCAAAATCCTCCTTTGATATTAGAAAGATTATGGATGAGGGGAAGATCTTGGTAGTGAACCTCTCAAAAGGCCTGATCGGCGAGGATAATGCTGGAATACTCGGTGCTTTTATCGTGACTAAGGTACAGCTAGCGGCAATGTCACGCTCTGACATTCCTGACGTAATGGATAGACGACCTTTCTACCTATACGTAGATGAGTTCCAGAACTTTGCTACCGATTCATTTGCGGTAATCCTGTCTGAGGCTCGTAAATACGGTCTGAACCTCACTGTGGCCAACCAGTACGTTGCTCAGATGACGGATACAGTACGCGATGCAGTGTTTGGTAACGTAGGTACTACGATCTCGTTCCGTGTATCGCCTGAAGATGCACCGATATTGGTCAAGCAATTCGAGCCGACATTTGAGGAGTCTGACCTGATTCAACTAAATAACCGTAATTTCGTGATCTCGATGATCATTGGCGGCGAAAAGGTTCCGGCCTTCTCAGCCAGTACATTGTCTATACCTGAGACTCCTTCTGACAATTTTGATGCTATCGTAGCCCACTCGCGTGAATACTATGGTCGTCCACGACTCGAAGTTGAAGCCGAGATTCGTGAGACAATCGAGCAGTCCGAGAAATATAAGC
>JAZQBP010000018.1:0-2147 GCA_045545815.1 Candidatus Nanosyncoccus sp.
TGCGATAATCTGATCCGGGTCGCGCTTATCGACGACGGCGATGGCATAGGCGCCAATCACCTGATAGAGCGCCACCTGTACCGCTGTCAGCAGGTCGAGCTGCTTCTGCTGCTGGATATACTCGATGAGCTGCACCAGCACTTCAGTATCGGTATCCGACTCAAACTTCACGCCCTTGGCCTGCAGTTTTGCCTTCAGGTCGGCATAGTTCTCGATGATACCATTATGGATGATAGCCAGATTCTTCGATGAAGAATAGTGCGGGTGGGCATTACGCGAAGAAGGCTCTCCGTGGGTAGCCCACCGCGTATGCGCGATACCGACGGTACCGCTGATATTCTTGTCACCACAATATTCTACGAGATTATCCACTTTCCCCTTCGTCTTATAGACGTTCAGTGCACCATCGTCGTTTACAAGCGCCACACCAGCGCTGTCGTAGCCACGATACTCCAGTCTTCTAAGACCTTTGATCAGAATCGGAAAAGCTTCCTTTGTGCCTATATAACCTACTATTCCGCACATATACTAAGTGTTTGTGTTTGTTTCGGCTGCAAAATTACACATTTTCAAAAAAACGTGCAAGTTTTTATTCCGTTTTTTGCTCGCATCCAGCAAAAAAAAATGCGAGCGCCCTCGAAGAGCACTCGCATTCTCAAAAATATGTTTTACTAAATATTAATCTGCAATTTATTGCTTTTTAGAAAAAGATACGCCAAACTCTTTCTCGAAGTCGAACTTCTGACGCTCAGCAGCCCACTTAACCTCAGGATCACAAGTGAACATCATTGGGAAATCACCCATCTTCGGGAATGCGTTAGTGTACATCGTGCTACCCTGTGTCTTATCGGGGACTTCCACCGTAACGCTAACATTGTTCAGAGCAGAATCCCAACCAGTAACATCCTTCTCAATGTTTACATCCTTATCAAATGTATCTTCACCGCCCATCTTGTCAAAGGTTGTATTACCGACCTTCAGGACGAAGGGATAAATACCACCGAGGTGACAAACTACAGCCTTCTGAGTTTTGGTAGTCTTGTCTGCAAGAATAACATCAGATTCCTTCACACCGTTAACAATGGTAACTTTATGAGTGTAAACTGTAGTCTCTGTAACATCAACAACAACATCATTGAAGTCGAAGTCGTCAGTAGAACCAAGGTCCTCCATCATATAGCGCTTAGTAACTGATATGGGCACTTTGTACTCTTCGTTCTCAATTTTAATTTCCTCGGGAACATCTGGATTACCTACGATAGCCAGAACAATATCGTTGTAGTCCTTATCACCCAAATTTGCCTGATCTTCAATACCTACATACTTAATAATAGCATCCTTTCTGATTTCGACACCCTCAGGAACAGCTCCCTTACCATCTACATAAATAACATTACCAGTAGAAGTACCTACAGAAGGCTTTTTTGTATTTCCGTCTTTTACATTATCAAGATAGATCTCGATTGGTGTACCAATGGGAGCCTCAATATAGAGACCAGGCATTGAGACAGTAGAAGTAGCCTCATACTCATAATGGTCAAAATACCATCCCCTATATACCGCCCAAGCTTTAGCAGAGATCACATCACCATTTACATAAGGACGAGAATAGTCTTTCCAAGTCTTTGAATAAACTTTCACAGGGGCTGCACTACCCACCTTCACATAAAGGTCATGAGTCCATGAACCCTGAGCACTGATAGGATAGATAGTGAATGAGTTTGAAGGAGCCACAAGTGTAGCTTGGTTACCTTTCTTCGGTTTATTATCAGGAAGCTGTTTGATGACGTTATCATAGATAGCCTGATTCTTACCAAACTTACGATTTTCTAGATAGAGATCACCATATTTCTCAACCACATCGTAAGTCGGATTAAACTCGAGACCTTTTACAGTAGTAGTCTTAATCTCTGAATAACCACGAGTGCCGAGACGCTGCTGATTGGTAGAGAAGTCCCAAGACTGTGTTGGAGCTACCTGACCATACTTTGCAACAAAGTTGTTCTCGAAGGTTGTCTTTTTCTGAGCGATTTCATTAGCAGCTGCCTGCTGTGCATCAAATACGTCATTCTTAGAGCAAGAGGCAAGACTCAATACTGCCAGAGCTCCCACAAAAGCTTTAAAATTCAAATTCATTGTTAAAAACT
>JAZQBP010000019.1:0-10590 GCA_045545815.1 Candidatus Nanosyncoccus sp.
TGATGCCGACACTGGCCTCACTGGTCGTAAACTGATCGTAGATAACTACGGGCCGCGCGTAGCGATTGGTGGTGGTTGCTATTCTGGTAAAGATCCGTCTAAAGTTGACCGCTCCGCCGCTTATATGGCACGCCGTATTGCGGTAGATTATCTACGCAAACGCAAGGCGCATGAGGTACTAGTGCGATTAGCTTATGCGATCGGCTATGCTGAGCCACTAGAAAAGACAGTAATCATTGACGGCAAGCCAGAAGAGATTGAAGGATACGACCTGACGCCAAACGGCATTATCAAATACCTAGATCTCAAGCGCCCGATCTACGAGAAGACAGCTGAGTACGGGCATTATGGTGAAGGATTCGACTGGGACAAATAGAACTTATATCGCGATAGACCTGAAGTCTTTTTATGCTTCGGTTGAATGTGTGGAGCGTGGGTTGGATCCGCTGACCGCAAGACTTGTGGTGGCGGATCCAACTAGGACCGAAAAGACGATTTGTTTGGCGGTCTCGCCAGCTTTGAAAGCTCTCGGCATCGGTGGTCGGGCAAGGCTTTTTGAGGTCTACCAAAAGACACGCGATTTTATGATTGCACCGCCACGGATGCAGAAATACATCGAGGTCAGCCGTAAGATCTATAAGATCTACGCCTCCTTCGTCGCTACCGAGGATATCCATGTGTACTCGATTGACGAGGTCTTTATCGATGCGACTTCGTACCTCAAGAATTATCAGATGACTGCGCACGAGCTCGCAATGACGATGATCCGTAAGGTTTTGGCGGAAACTGGTATTACAGCCACAGCTGGTATCGGCACGAATCTATATCTTGCCAAGATCGCCATGGATATCGAGGCAAAGCATATGGCACCAGATCGTGATGGCGTGAGGATCGCTGAGCTAGATGAGAGGTCATATCGTGAAAAATTGTGGGACCATCAACCTTTGACAGATTTTTGGCGAGTTGGGCCAGGATATAGTCGCCGGCTTAGGAGGCTTGGTATCCAGACTATGGGAGAATTGGCGCGTTATTCTCTGACTGGCTCTGATAAGTTATATGCGGAGTTTGGAGTAAATGCTGAGCTTTTGATCGACCACGCTTGGGGGCATGAGACGGCCACAATGCAAGATATCAAATCTTATCAGACCGAAAATCATAGCTTGTCGAGCGGACAGGTACTAATGCGGCCTTATAGTCCTAGTGAGACACGTGTAGTAGTAGCCGAGATGGCTGACGATCTGGCATTAGATCTTGCAGATAAGGGACTAACTACGGATCAATTAGTTCTGACGATTGGTTACGATAGTTCTAGTGCAAGGAAGTCTACTGATTTGATATTTGATCATTACGGGCGAAAGGTGCCACGACATGCGCATGGTACGATTAATCTCAAGGTGCGAACTTTTGCAGGAAAGGCTATTGTTGAAAAGACTTTGGAGCTATATGATCGAATTATAGACGGGGAATTATCGATAAGAAGAATCAATCTGACGGCCAATCATGTAAAACCCGATGCTGGCGTGAGCTTACCTAAGCAGCTTGATATTTTTACGGATTATGAAAGACTGGTTGACGATGAAGCTCGTGAGAAAAGAAAGGCCAAAGCCATCCTGAAGATTAAAAAACGATATGGTAAGAATGCAATCCTAAAAGGCATTAATTTTGAAAAAGGTGCTACACAGATTCAGCGTAATCAACAGATTGGAGGACATAAGGCGTGAGTAGGTACGATGATATTATTAACTTACCCGCCTATCATGACCCGTCTAGGCCATATATGCCGGCGAGCGGTCGCGCTGCACAATTTGCACCTTTTAAATCTTTGAATGGCTACCATGAGGAGATTGACAAGGCAACTAGCGAGACAAATGACATAGTGTGGGAAGATATCGAAATCTCAAACATCTAATTTTTGGACGATTGAAGATGTTTTATTTATTGTGACTCCAGACCTTAGAATAAAAAACATTGAATGGGAGCTTAAATCACCTCAGGGTGATGGCGTCAAAACAATCGAAAACATCCTGAAGAAAGCAGCGAAGCAGTCAAAGAATATCATACTGGATTTTTCGCGTATAAAAATGAACGGTAATCAAGCACTTTCTAGAACGAAATACTATCTTCATAACAATAAGCATGGAATTAAGAAGCTGATCGTTGTCACAAAAAATTACAAAATCATTGACTTTAAAGACGAGTTGTGATAGTATAATAGCATAGAGTGAAACAAGGCACCGTACGGAGCTGGCGACACTCTCTTTTTTGTTACCAAGGAGACATAACATAAGTATACTGCTCACAAGCGCACTCCTAAAAGAAAAAACATCATAATAAATCGCTGCACATCCAAGAATATAGAACCAGACAAGACGGCTAAAAGTTAGCCTAGCACAAATAATTACTCTTTAGCTTCGAAATTAACAATCAAAAAAGGGTCTCTTTTCAGGCAGAGAGAACCCTTTAGCATCGTCTCTAACCAATGCAGTTCTTCTAACAATGCATTTGGTGGGCGAAGTGGGACTTGAACCCACACGGTATTGCTACCACAAGATTTTGAGTCTAGCGCGTCTACCAGTTCCGCCATTCGCCCATGGGATAATTATATCATAAATCACCGAGATATGCTATAATGAGGATATGGATTCAGCTAACGGTGGGCAATCTCAGACCGAATTACAGAGGCAGGCTGCGGCCGCATTGGCACGCAAAAAGGTCCTAGCCGCTTATTCTGGTGCCAACAAACAGGCTCAGACCGGTACAGCTCCTGGTGCTGATAATGCGCGTATGAAGGACGAGCCAGTCGCTCAGAAGATCAATTCGGAGTCATGGAAGAGATACCACTCTGCTTGGCAAGATTATTATCAAAAATATTATAGCGAATACTACTCACAAGCTGCGAAAAATTATGTCGCAAAGGAGCGACTGAAAGACGCCCGTGCTAAAGCCGAAGAAGAGGAGATCCTAGATCACCTGACCCGTTCTAGTGCTAAGATCGGGAAGAAGGGTGGCTTACCACTTGGGACCGACAGTGCCGAAGCTTACGACGATAGTATTAAGTCTAATCTACGTCGTGTAATCCGCAAAAAGGCCACTGAAAGCGCCAAAAATACTCGCCGAAAGCGCCATTTGATACCAGTACTGGCTGGACTAGCCGTGGTGCTACTAATCCTATTCTTGCAATACAACAGGTTAATCTTTGCTCCAATCATGGCTTATGTCTCGCCGGGCGATACTCCGGCACAGGAGATTGATGCGATCGATCCGACCGCATCGCAGACCGTATCGCCAGACCCAAGGTTGATCATACCGAAACTGAATGTCGACGTGCCAGTGCATTTTGGCATTGCGCTCTCTGAGGTAATGCCAGCTATGAATAATGGCGTAGCGCATTACCGGATTGCTGGGGCTAGCGCTTTTCCGGGTGAGATAGGAAATTTAGTGATTACAGGTCACTCTGCTGGAGATATCTACAGCTCAAACCCTTATAAATACATCTTCTCTGGACTAGAGCGCCTTGAAGACGGCGACTTGATCTATATAAACTACAACTCAGTGCGCTACACTTATAAAGTTGTAAAGAAAGAAGTAGTAGATCCATCTAATGTTGCAGCGCTAGTAGTAGACACTAAGAAACCGATCTTGACTTTGGTAACCTGTACGCCACTTGGTACATCACGCAATCGTCTGCTTGTCACTGCAGAGCAGATCTCACCAAACGTAGAGGGAGCGACGGAGGCCGAACAGTATACTCCATCTCAGGACTCGGAAGGTTTGCCATCAAATGAGCCTTCATTCTTTGAAGGTATCTGGGGATTCTTAACTGGCCAGTAGGATTAGTGTTCGACGATCCACTCGCGCATGAGATGATCGTCGCTGAAATAATATAGCCATTTATTATCGGCAATACCAACAGGGAAGTGATCAGAAACGTTGCGAGACAATGCGCGTCGGTTGAAGCCGTCGAAGTCGTACACGATTAGCTCACTATCGGAGACCGTATAGATCATATCGTTATCAATCCAGCCAAACCTCTCACCTTCTATGTCCCATTCGCGCAGTACATTAGCCTCAAAGTCAAGCGTAGCAATGTGATTATCCTTTGACATAATGACGTACTCGCCATCGTGGCCTATCTTAGCTTTGTCTGGCGCAAATGAAAGCTCATATTCTTGCTTTGACTCCTGCTTTGATTCTAAATCATCCTTGTCGTAAATAGCTAGCTTATTCTGCTCTAGAACGGCTATATACTTATGGTCATAGAACTTACCGATAAGTGTCTTGGCCGGAGTAGATGTAGTGGTGACCTGAGTGATCTTGTTATCTCCCACCTTGAAGTAACCTACATAGGGCTGCTCACCTTGGTCAGAGGCCTTGGTTGCAGAAAAGACGACTTCGTTCTCGTAGTGGTCGAAGCTTTTGATATTCTCCACGAGCACAGACGAGAGCTGCTTGCCGGAAATATTGATGCGATGTAGATTGCCGTTCTGTACAGCTAGGATATTGCCGGCATTATTGTCTAAGATCTTCATGTTATAGAAATCACTACCAAAATCTTTGGTCAGGTTGATACTGCGGTCTGGATTCTTGACGTCGATCAGCACCCATTCGGACGACTGGTCGTTTGTGACCTTGAACAATACGTGATTACCATCGTAATCCCAATGTGCAGACATTATCTTACCGTTAAACAACCCGCTCTTTGCACCCTCAGCTAAGCTCACTGATGAAAAATATTTAGAGATGTCGATGGCTTTGGGTTTGATCTCTTCAGAGGTTAAGTCGAGGTATTGCCACTTGGTCGTGTTGTTGACAAGAAGGACGGCATTGTGTTCGGAGTTCATCGTGGCAAAAGTGGTGCCGGTCGCATCTGATACCTTACTTGCGGTACGATTTTTAAGAAATAGCCTTGGGTAATGAATACGGTAGAGCAATCCTTCCTTGATATTGACTGATTTTGACCAGGTATCATAACCTTCTTTTGTCAAAGTTACAGTATGCTCACCACTTGGAAGTACTTTTGAGGTGTTGGTACGCTGTAGCCAAGCCGATTTATCATCGATCACAACATCGGCGCCGGTAGGTACTGATGATATCTGCAACATCCCTTGGCGTTCTACTTCAAAATCTGAATTAACCCAGTATCCGGATACCACAAAAGCCAATACTGCTACCGTGATAATAACAGCAAGGACCATGATAGATTCGGATATGATAACTTTGAGACTTTGTCGACGTTTTGTCTTTTCTCTGTCCATAGGTATATTATAACATAATTATGGATAATTATTAGCTCTTGCGTTTTCAGAATAATAATAGTATGATAGAAATAGAAAAGTGAGGTAATAAATGCAAAAATCTGAAAATAGCGCTAAGCCAGTCTCAGCACATCGCAAGACGATGGCTTCTACGACGTTGAATCGCAGATATGTCAAACGTCCGACTAAGACTAGCGACATCGCAGTTAAAGTTCGGCATATCAGCAAGGTTCCTAGTGCGACGAATGTAAGCATGAGTCCACAGATCAGCCATTTCGCTAGCGATAAACAGATGACGAGTAAAGCTCCAGCTGTCAAGATCTCGAAACAAGTCGATGACAAGATGGAGCCGGCCAAGATGCACCCGATGCAAGAAAGAGCCAACATCAGAATGAAAGAACGCAGTATGGCTATGGCTCAGAGTAACCCAAAATTAAGCGCCAAAGAACTCAAAGATAGAGCTATCCAAAAAGCCCTTGCGACTGCAGCTGCTCCTGCCAGCCAAGAAGAAATGAAGAATGAGAAGAAAGCTAAGGCAAAAAGTTCTGGTAAGATGCATTTCGGTATGGGGCGCGTATTCCTCGCTTTGTCTTGTGCCGCAGCGGCAGTGTTTGCGATCGCTTATTTCGTTAATCTGAATATGCCAGATATCTCACTTAAAGTAGCCGCGATGCAGACTGGTATCGATGCATCTTATCCCAACTACATTCCGCGCGATTTCAGGATTTCGAGCATCACCTCTGAGAATGGCAAGATCACTTTAGAATTTGTAAATGACAATACCAAAGATGCCTTTTCTCTGATTGAAGAGAAGTCCTCTTGGGATTCAAATGCCCTGCTAAACAACTTCGTCAAAGATGCGTACGGTGATAAATACGATACGGTACGAGAGCAAGGGCTGACCCTTTATATTAATGAAAGCAATGCTGCCTGGGTAAATGGTGGCGTAGTATACAAGCTAGAAACCACTTCTGGCTCGCTGACTAATAAGCAGATTCGCTCAATTGCAGTATCCTTATAAAAAGACCAGCCTACGGGCTGGTCTTTTTGACGATTATAACTATCTAGATACTGAGTGCGACTTTATTGAGTCTAGCGAGAGTCTTTTCGCGACCGAGCACCTCCATGGTGAGATTGAGCGCAGGGCTAAATGGCGCAAAACTGATGGCAATGCGAATCAGACTGAATAGCTCGGCTGGTTTCTTGCCGGTGTCAGCTAGAAGTTCGTTCAGTGCTTCCTGCAAAGAATCCGCATCCCATGTTTCTAGTGCTGTGAGTTTAGCAATGGTCTGTTTGAGAAGTGATTCGATCTCAGACTCGGATAGTTTCTTTACGAACTTATTGTTTAGCAGCATCTCTGTGTCCACCGGCGGTTCTGTAAAAAAGTACTCTGTCATTGTGCGCAGATCAGACATAGTCTTTAGACGGTCATAGATGATTGAAAGCACCTTGAGTTTATACTCGTCGGAACTATCCTTAGCGGACTCCGGCCAAAAATCAGCCGTACGTGCATATAGCGCCTCGGCGCCTTGTTCGTCGAAGATTTTGCGAATCCATTGACCATTTAGCCAAAGTAATTTAGTTTCGTCATAGCGAGCGCCGGAATTCTGGATGCGGTCAAGTGAAAAAGCTTTGATCAATTGATCCTTATCGTAGATCTCTTGTTCGGTGCCATCATTCCAACCGAGACAAGCGAGATAGTTGAGCATAGCTTCGGGAAGCACACCATCATCGCGGTATTCAGTAACAGACTTGGCGCCATCGCGTTTACCAAGTTTTTTATTACCTTGTGGAGCAAGGATATGAGGAAGGGAAATGATCTTAGGACGGTCAATCCCAAGCGCCTCGTAGATAGCAAGATAATTTGGCGTACTAGATAGATATTCTACACCTCGCATGAGGTGTGTCACGCCCATCTCGTAGTCGTCCACAATGTGAGCAAAGTTGTAGGTTGGATAGCCGTCTTTTTTGATCAAGATAATATCATCAAGCACTTCTGGGCCAGTGTGCATGTCACCCATCACTTCGTCGTGCCAGCTATATTCTTTTGGCTCGGCCTTGAACCTTAGAGGGATGCCTGGCTTCCATACGGGGGGATTCTCAGGGCGATAATTGCGATAAAGGAAGGGGACTTTCTTCTCACTACATTCCTTACGATAAGCATCTAGCTGCTCTGGCGTGGTAGGATCGGCGTAGGCACGGCCCATATCGATCAGCTTGCGAGCCCATTCATGATAGATATCCATCCGCTCACTCTGGAAGTAAGGACCGTGGTCACCGCCCACGATCGGACCTTCATCCCAATTGATACCGAGCCATTCAAGAGTATCTTCGATCAGCTCAGTGGCGCCTTCTACATATCTAACGCGGTCAGTATCTTCGATACGAAGGATCAACTTGCCGTTGTTTTGACGCGCCAATAGATAAGGATAGATGGCGGAGCGAACGTTGCCAATATGAATATAGCCCGTGGGGCTAGGTGCAAATCTCGTAACTATTTCCATAGGTTTATTATACCACCGAAGAAGCACAAAAAAAAGCCCCCTTCAGGGGGCTTTATCGGCGAATGATGAGCTAGATTAACTCTTCTTCTTCGTCTTCATCATCTTCTTTGCGTTTTGCTAGGATGAAGAAGAACATACCCGTAGCTGCAGCAACCGATGCGGTAGTAGCTAGGCCAGCCGCAAGAGAGGATGCGCTATTGATATTAGACTCAGTGAAGACCTTTTCAACAACACCTTGCGGTGGAGTGTATCCTTCGTAAGCGCTACGATTATCACCATCGCTAACCTGGGTCGTGGTGGTATTGGTCGCGCTTGCGCCAGAGCCGGCAGAGCGGGCATAAGTATAGGTAGTTGCACCGTTGGTTGTGCCACCAGTGGTGGTACCGGTGCCGCTATATGAGGCGGCGCCACCTGGAGTGGAAGGAGTTGCAGGATTAGTCGGGGTAGTCGGATTAGTGGTCGGATCGATCGTACCAGTGACAACGCTGATGATGACGGTGCCAGCATATGTACCAGAAGCTGTGGAGGCATTGGCCTTTGCGCCGAAGTAGATATCTTGTGAGCCTGAAGCAGTACCGGTAAGAATCTTGATTGGGGCATTACTTGTTGATACTAGTGGATAGTAATTACTGCTATTATTGCCGGCATCGGTCTCGCCATAGACGGTCGTGCTGCCGCTAATGGTGCCAGAACCTAGGGAATAACCCCAACGGTTGGCCGGGAATGAACTACGCACAGAACTGCTCGCCAAAGTAGAGAGAGTCTCCGTGTTTCTTAATGTGTTAGTCAGATCAGTGGTGTCCTGCGAGTACATTGACGCCGTGAAATCTGACGCTGTGTTAGACGAGACGTTGAGACTTACTTTGTTGCGTAAGAATTCGCCCGTGTCACCCTGAGCCCAATCAGTGGGAGTGGTGATTGATACTGATAGTGTTTCTTTTACATTAACTTCGAATGTCGTGTTGCAGGGCGAGGTACTGCAAGGAACGGCTGTAACTTCGTGCTGCAATAGGTTGGTTGCAGCGGCTGCGGTTACTGAAGTAATGCTTAATAAACTTAATATGACCTTCGTGTTTGTCTTAAGCATAACTACATTATACATAAACGTTTTATTTTTTGCAATCACTTTTTTTGACAATTTTGCAACATTTTATGAAAAGTGTGGAAAAATCTTAAGTATTTTGTTATAATATTTAAAAGTGGAGTTAAAATGCAAGAAGAACATAGTAAAAAAACAATCACAAACGAAGAATTAGCGCAAGCTTTCACTGGAAAGCCTGCTGATAAACACCAGGCAGGGGAGAAGAAGAAGTTATCCGAGCGTACGCTCGCCCTTTTCTTGATCTTTGGTGCAGTTTTTTTGGTAGGCGGTATCGCAATGTTGACGGTGGGAATATTGAACCTTGCCGAATCTAAAGAGGGAGCCGATTACCCCGAATTAAGAGTCCCAACCACTGGACAGCAGATGTTTTATAGCCCGTTGACTGGCGCGGAACTCGAAGATGAAGCGCAAGCAAAGGCACCGATCTACTGCGTCCAGACTCCGAACGGCACGGACGGCGCCAGGCCACAGGCAGGGCTCAACCAAGCCGGCGTGATATTTGAAGCGATCGCTGAGGCGGGAATTACGAGATTCGCGGCACTCTATCAGAACCCTACTTCCTCTGTGATTGGACCAATCCGTTCTCTGAGAACGTATTATCTTGAATGGGATACACCGTTCGACTGCACAATAGTACATGCGGGTGGCTCAGGTGATGCTTTGGCGGCTTTGTCTGCTGGAGGATATAAGGATCTGACTGAAGACTATGCTTATATGTATAGGGGTACCGCAGGGTCAAGGCTTTGGAATAACCTATTTACCACCTCGTCTTATCTGAAAAAGTTCAGTACAGACCATGGATACAATAGCTCTGACGCAAAGGGTTTTGTACGAATGTCGCCTGATGAGGCCAAGCGAGCACAGGTCAATGATATCGCCAGTGAGAAATTAGTGATTACGAAGCCAGCCAAGGGCAACACTTCAGAGACCAGCCCAGTCGTGACCAATATTGGTCTCAGGTTTGGTGGTATACCTACTTATAATGTTGATTACGCTTATGATGCAGCTTCTAATACTTACCACCGAAGCTATCAGACCGGAGCGGCACATGAAGTATATAATTGTCCTTCGGATGATCTAGGCCAGCCGGATCCAGAGAGCGCCTGCTCGCTCGTACAAATGGCACCCTCGGTGGTGATCGCGATGGTAGTGTCGGAGAGGCGTGCGGCAGATAATTATCACGAAGATATCACAGCGATCGGCTCAGGTGACGTATATATCTTCCAGAACGGCAACGTCAAACGCGGTACCTGGAAGAAATCCTCGCGCGAAGAGCAGATTCAATTCGTAGATGGCGACGGCAAGACGATTAAGCTGGCGCCAGGTCAGACCATCATCTCCGCTGTTCCTGATTATGGAAGTGTTGACTTTTAAAACTGGTGTGCTATAATAATGATGTGCACCTAACCCCCCTTGGGTGCACACTTGGTATCTGGGGTATTAACAATATGGCTCCTTCGTCTAGTGGTCCAGGACGTCTGGTTCTCATCCAGAAAATCGCGGGTTCGACTCCCGCAGGAGTCACCAGAAATAAAAAGAAGACCCTTCGGGTCTTGTTTTTATTTCTGATTTCTGACGGGAGGCGAACGAAGTTCGCCCTTTCAAGGAAATGAGGTATTAGAAAATTTTAATTTTCTAATACCGAATGACGCAGAAAGGTATGTATTTTGCGTAGCAAAATACATACTCCCGCAGGAGTCACCAAAACAAGAAGAAGAATCCCGAAGGG
>JAZQBP010000020.1:0-2475 GCA_045545815.1 Candidatus Nanosyncoccus sp.
GAGAAGTTTTATGCTTCTGGGAAAATCAGTGGTTCGCGCTATGTCAAGCGTGAAGGCAAGCCGGCTGATGAAGCGGTGCTTGTCGGTCGTTTGATTGATCGACCGATTCGCCCTCTGTTTCCTAAGGGTTATCGTCAGGAAATTCAGGTGGTTTGTACGGTGCTATCGATGGACCCTGCATTTAGACCAGATTGTGTAGCGATGATTGCGGCGTCTTCTGCTTTGATGAATGCAGGTGTGCCGTTTGATGGACCGATTGCGGGGATTAGAATTGGACAAGTTGATGGGAAATTTAAAGGCTTCTTGAGTCCTGAAGAACGTGATGCTTCTCCGCTTGATTTAGTAGTGGCTTGTAAAGATGGCAAGGTGATGATGGTTGAGGCGGGTGCGAATGAAGTGTCTGAGGAAACTATCATTGACGCAATGAAATGGGCAGTAGAAAATGTGAAGCCAGTTTTGAATTTACAGAGGGAGTTGGCTAAACAGGTAGCTGCGCCAGCGCAAGAATATGAATTGGTTTTGCCAGATGAAGAGATTTTGAAAGAAGTAGCTGATTGGACGGCTGACAAATTTGGTTCGAAAGTGCGTGGTAACGTGATGGAAAGAGCGCAAGTTTTGGATGATATTAAGTATGCGATGCACGATGAGTTTGCACTTGCTAAGGGGCAAGGCGAGACGGACAACGAAAAAGTGGCTTGGTACGATGAAAATTTGCGTGATGTATACGATCAAGCGTTTGAGTTGGCGGTGCACAAAGAGGTGCGTCGAGGAATTGTCGAGGAAGGTGTACGTCCGGATGGACGAAAATTAGATGAGGTGCGACCTTTGTCGTCTCAGGTAGGGATTTTGCCAAGGACGCATGGTTCGTCGCTATTTACTAGGGGCGTGACTCAGGCGATGAATATTGTGACACTCGCGCCTTTATCTTATTCGCAAGAGGTGGATACGATGGAAGTGACGGATGGCAAGCGTCGTTATATGCACCACTATAATGCGCCGTCTTATACGGTAGGTGAGCCGGGCCGGATTGGTTCGCCGGGGCGTCGTGAGATTGGGCACGGTTATTTGGCAGAAAGAGCGCTTATTCCAGTGCTCCCGAGTGAGGAAGATTTCCCTTATGCGATTCGTTCGGTGACTGAAATTATGTCGCAAAATGGTTCGACTTCGATGGCGGCGACTTGTTCGTCTTGTATGGCTTTGATGGATGCCGGTGTGCCGATTAAACGACCAGTATCTGGCGTGGCGATGGGGCTAATGGTAGATGTACCGAAAGGTACGGAGATTAAGGCTGATGATATCGACAAAGCATATGTGTTAACGGATTTGATGGACGCAGAGGATTTTGCGGGCGATATGGACTTTAAGGTGACTGGTACTGAGCAGGGGATTACGGCTCTCCAGATGGATATGAAAGTGCATGGTTTGCCGGTAGAAATCATGGAGAAAGCTTTGAAGCAGTCACATGAGGGCAGAATGTTTATTTTGAAACATTTGGTTTCCGTCATTCCTGAACCTAGAGCTGAGATTTCAAAATATGCGCCTCAGATTGAGAAGCTGATGATTAATCCAGAGAAAATTGGCGCAGTAATTGGTAAAGGTGGCGAGATGATTAATAAGATTACTACCGAGACTGGTGCGGGGGTGGATATTGAAGATTCGGGGCTTGTGACAATTTCTGGTAAGGATCCAGAGGGAATTAAGAAAGCGCTAGAGTGGGTGAAATCTTTGACTGAGGAACCAGAAGTGGGCAAGATTTACGAGGGCACAGTGGCGACGATTAAGGATTTTGGTGCGTTTGTCACAATTTTGCCGGGAGTAGATGGTATGCTTCATATTTCGCAAATTAGCGATAAGAGATTAAAGTCGGTGGATGAGGTTTTGAAAGTTGGTGACAAGGTAAAAGTGCGCTTAATCGCGATTGATCATGGGAAATTGTCATTAACGATGAAAGGGTTGAAATAGGCTAATCTTTATCTTAGAAAATACTCCGAAAAATCGGAGTATTTTTGTATTTGGGAATATTTATGAGATAAGTATTGACATTTTGAGTAATGTGTGATATAATTAAAGCATAAGCTTAAAGTGGGCTTATCTAGGCGAAGGTCTAGCACCTTAACATCGTTGGGAAGTTCTAAACGTCCGACGGTCTATGCTGGCGGGCGCACGCAGAGAGGAGTGGTCGTAATGACTACTAATGTTGCTTTGACCCAGAACGAACAGTACGAACTTGGCGACGCAGTTTACAATATTCGTGAGTTGTTGTCCGAAGAAGTCTGGAGGATGACTGAACAATACGATTTCGAGCGAGTTGCCGATGTGGTAAAAGCCGAGCTTGAGAAGTTCCGTAAGTATCATTCGGAAGGAGTTACTCGTATCCTGGCTGAAAAGATTTGTGAATATGCAGTCTTTGATGTTAGAGAGGATGCTTTGTGGCAGATAGATGCTTACGAGTATGCGTTCGAGATGTCTAGTTGG
>JAZQBP010000021.1:0-2534 GCA_045545815.1 Candidatus Nanosyncoccus sp.
CAAGATTTGGATCGTTTCTAAAACCTGCCAAGAATAGTCTATTATTATGGAACATGATAAACTTTGCAGCGATAACCGGTCTAGCATCAACGAATTGAATGCTCTCAATAGTTTTTGTACCACCACCTGACACGGTGTAAAGCACTGTAATAGTCGAGCCTTCGCTAGGAGAACCACCGACTAGAGAAATTCCGTATGTAGCCAATGATACAACCGAACTGTTGTATTCCCAGTTCCCATTTGTATATTCAAAGATATAAGTTCCACTAGTGCTGCCTAGAGGAGAATTATACCAAGTATCTGCATCAATTTGGGCTTGGACATTATCCGCCGAACCTGTTGGGAAAGCACTAGAAATCCATTCTCCAATCTTAAACCTTTGGAGAGGAGAATAACCGTCGACATAGTACACCCAAGTTACTCTATCTGTGTCTGTGACCTGAGCAATATTTAGCTGCTCAACACGCCCATCAACCTTGATGTTAGTCCCCTCAACTATCTTATTCATCTCTTTATCATAGATGATAACTTCGGCCTCTCCGTTCTTCTTGGCGCACATAATGTCATATCTATAGCCACGCAGAGAAACAGTAGCGCCAGTCTTCATATTGTCTAACCTATCAACTGGCACGCTTTCCCAATCCGAGTAGATTAAGCCAATGAGAGGTATGGATGGGTAATACTTATAATTATATTCTTCTCTCACTGGCTCGTTCTTCTCCTGCAACCGATAAGTGCATGCTTCATGGGTACCCATACCAGTAGCAGCAATCTCAATTTTTCGCCCAGTGTTGAACGGGTTTGCGCTCCGCTTTTTGTCACAGCGTTCCATATCGTCCCAGATTTCCATCCGGACATAGATTTTCTTTCTAGGATTAGCAGTAGCCGGGATAGTCGTAATCGAGTAAAGTTCACGATGCTCAAATATATCTTGCGACACAGTGCAGAGGTCAATAGCGGTCTCGTATATTGGAGCGCCGTCTTTTTTCGTGGAAAAGTAGATTGAAAGTATACCCCTGCATCCACCAGTGTTCCTGAGAGTGACAGTATTGCCGACTAGCTTGCCATTATACGGAAGCTCAAACTTAATCTGCTTCCCCTGCCATAGTTCCAAGTAAGTCTGTATGTCTAAATCTGTAAAGTCCTCTTTTCTCTTGTATTTCTCTGGGAATAGAAGCATCTTGATGCCCTGAACAGATGAGGAATTGCCTCGCTGGAACACTAAATTATCGGCCAAGTAACGACCGTTAATGTAGTAAGGAGAGGAATATGGAGATGAATTGATGTCATCTGATGTGGTGTCCAAGCCATAGTTTCTAGTCAAGTCGAAACCGTCGTGGATACGCCTAGAAGTTCTGCCGGGGACATCGGTCGGAGCGTATGAGCCTGGGTATTGTTTGTTACCGGCGTAATAAGCTGGTACTCTCCCGTTTGGGTGTGGATTATTTTGGTACCTCAGAGCCATAGCTTTTATACCTCCCCAAGAATTCTAGGAGCTTCATTGCCCCATCTCCTGTGGAGCATCTGAATTGCTTCGATATATTTCTTGTTATCAAGATAAGCACGGACATCGGCAGCAAAGGCATAGTCTGAGGCTTCCATTAAGTACAAGGTCTTCATCACATCTACTACGAGAGGCTCGGCGATAGCGGAAAGCTCTATCTCATCCTCCATACTGTCGACCGGTTTAGGGAACCCATAGGCGATGTAATCCACAATGATAGGCACATCAGAAGGCCTATCTAGAACTAGCCAGACATTATCGCCTTCTACTTCTATGGTGTATTCACATGGAGTGCCGGGCTTCTTCAAGCTTACTAACCCATTGTTAGCGTAGAAATCTTCCACAGGCCTATGGCATATACAGAGTTTGCACGGCTCGCCACCAGTTGATGTATAAAAATCCAGCATTGGAATATCGGAGATGCGCCTAAAACCAGTAGCGTCGCTTAGGCTCCACTTATAATGATGCTCAGCATCTAGATTGAATTGTTTGTGCTTCGAGAATAGTTTTTCCAGACGAGGAACCATTGGGAGCGCATTGATAGTATAATTGTACGCATTGATGATAAAGTCCTCTGGCAAATCATCTGTGTTGTCGCCAATATGCAGGCGTAACTTCTCGGCAAGGTCAGATACTTTCATTTTCATAATTCTAGTATAACCCATTCTGTATCATTTTTTCTTTTTTCAGCGCCAGACTAGGTATAATGATGGTATGGAATGTAATAAATGCAATAAATGCAACGAACCCTGCGGATGCGCTGAACCTGTTTTCTCAGTAGAAGCTATGCCGGACGATCCAACGATATTAAGATTCAACGTCAACGGAAAATCTGTCTGGTATGATTTCGAACCAGTTGTAAAAGCGGGAGAGACTTGCACCACTCTCAACATAGATGCTATTAACCGAACCCTAAACTATCATGGTGAGTGTAGCGACCAAACTATCTCTGCTAAAGAATTAGGTAGTATCATCCATTTAGGTGATTTAGGCGACGTTGATGCCGATACAATCACAGACAATGGGATAC
>JAZQBP010000022.1:0-5108 GCA_045545815.1 Candidatus Nanosyncoccus sp.
GACGTCACCAGTTTTTAGCTCTGGAGCATCTGCGGTCCGAAATTCTTTCATGACTTTTGGACTGAGATTTTCTCCGGCCTTTTTGGCGTGACCGGAAACCGCCTTGCTCAGATTCTTACCCTGACCGTAGCCCAATTGAACAGCATTATAACCGTCGGTTTCGACAGTCTTTATCTGAGTCACTGCACATGGACCGGCTTGAAGGATCGTGACCGGAGTCACAACACCATCTTCACCGATGATCTGGGTCATACCAACTTTGGTGCCGAGAATGACTTGCATCCTATTCCTTTCCCTTATATTGCCAATTCTACCTCTGTACAACAGGTAGAATTATCTCTCGCAATTTTTTAATATTTTACATGTAAATAACTAGACTTTTAGGCTGGTTTCCGTTCGTGAGCTTCGGACCTCTCCTTGTGTCTAGATAACTACTACATTTTATCACACTTTTTCCCTCTTGCCAACCCCTATTTTTAAATGATAAACCCCTGGCAAGACCAGGGGTTGAAATTAGTTTTCTATCAAACTATCAAGAAAAGTACATACTTCTTTTTCTCTTAACAGAAAACTTTCACCTGAAATTATAATAATCTCCTTCTCCATCTCTGTATAATTCCAAGTGTCTTCGGTCAGATAATGCTTTAAGTATTGAGTCTGAAATGGTGGCAATTTTAGAATATCGATAATATGGAATATCGTGACTCTATTCTTCTCAAGAAGATTTCCGTCATTTTCTTCCCCTATATTAAACTCGTGAAACCATTTATTCCAATTATTTAAGAGTGAAGAATCCATATTATCATGATTTCTCATATCTAAGCGCTTTTTTGCACACACAAGCAATACATGCAATCTGCCCTCAATAGTACTTGACCTATATTCTTCATCTAAAAAGTCAAATACCGTCATTATAAAAGTACTATTCATATCATCTCCCCCTATAGTATGAATACTAACTGTGTAAAAATAGGGTACACAACAGTCCACCAAATTATATCATAAATTCATGATATAGCAATTCTATATACCATTCTCTAAAAATGAATCAATAAATCCATCAATCTCGCCATCCAGTACCTTATCTGGCTCCTTAGATTCATAACCCGTACGAGTATCTTTTACCAATTTATACGGCTGCAATACATAATTTCTAATCTGTTGTCCCCAACCTGCCGATTCGCCAGCCCGAAGCTCCCCGATCGTCTCTGCATGCTGTTCCATCTGCATTTGAGCCAGTTTACCTCTTAGGATCTCCATCGCTTTTTCTTTGTTCTGCAGTTGCGAACGCTCATTTTGAATTGCCACCACCGTATTGGTCGGCAGATGAGTGATCCTCACTGCTGAATTAGTCGTATTTACCGACTGCCCCCCATGTCCACCCGCATGATACACATCAATACGTAAATCTTTATCGTCTATCACTACCTCTGTATCCGTCTTTATTACCGGTAAGACTTCCACCAAAGCAAATGAAGTCTGTCTCAGGTTATTAGCATTAAACGGCGACAATCGCACTAGCCGATGCACTCCGTGCTCCGACTTCAAAAACCCGTAGGCATTCACGCCGCTCACCTCATATACTGCAGTCTTGATGCCTGTCTCTTCGCCAGAAACTCGCTCTAAGCAGGCCACCTTAAATCCTTTCTTTTCAAAATATCGTAGATACATCCGCTCAAGCATCGACGCCCAGTCCATAGCCTCAGTGCCTCCAGCCCCAGATGTAATTCGCACAATCGCGTCGCTCCCGTCATACTGCCCCTGGAATCGCAGACTCTTACGTAGCTCTACAAATGTATCTTCCATTGCCTTCACCTGCTCTGTCATTTCTTGTACTAAGTCTTCATCAGACATCACCATCAATTCTTCCATGTCGTGAATCTGCGTCTTAAGTAACTCCCAAGGTTGTACTTCATCATTCAACCTTGCTAGTTCCTGGTTCATCTCTGTCGCCCTCTGCACATCTCGCCAGATCTCCGGTTCTGCCACTTCGCGTTCCAACTCAGAGATTCTATCTATTTTCTCGTTAATCGCAAGCTTTTCATAGACCGTAGTAAATTCTTCGGCTAATTGCTTCAATCTTTTCGACAATTCCTGCATGCCTCAATTATAACATAAGACCAACATGAAAAATCCCCAGCCATCGGCTGGGGACCCCCCATAAACCCTAGAATATTGCGAACACCTCTTCGAGATCCTTACTGATCTCATCCTTATGCGCAACGATCTTACGTTTTGCATCTTGCAGTATATCTGTTTCGCAGACATTTGCATCAAGGTACGATACGTCCAATATCACTTCGTATAATTCCTTATCGTCGAGTATCTTACTCAGAATCTGGAATATCCTCTCTACTCTTTCATAACAGAATACATAGGATTCATAATCCTCGTTTGTCTCGAAATAAGGCATACATTTCGGGATATAATCATCTACGAGACCAAGCTCTGCAATGTAATGTACCGTAAAATACATTTCTGGCGAGGAAACATAGGCAATATCCGGACGGATAAAACCAGAAACGATTATCCCCTCACGGATATCCTCGACGATATCCATCATCTTACAGATATTATCATTGTCATCCAGTGTGTCATCGATATTTGCCACCAACTGATAGATTTCGCCATTCCTGACTTGCAGGACAAGTTCCTCCGGATCGATATCCCTTATGCAATCATAAATCTCATCACTAGTCCAAATACTAGCTATCTCATTCACCGGTCTACAAAAAGACATAACACCCTCCTTTTTCGTTCGCAAAAAATTAACGTCCAAGCCGGCAAAAACCAACTAGAATATCATTATACCACGATTATCTATTTTAGTCAAATCAACCAATACAAAAAATGACCTCCCCTATAGAGGGGAGGTGCAAGAAAGGTACATAGCCTCCCCCAGCTAGCGAGGGGAAAGGGAGACTATCTATGATGGAAAGCGAACGACAATCATTCGCTCTGGGTTAAAGTCTTCTCTGATATCTTCGACGATGTTCCAAGCATCGTCTACGCCGAGCCCTAACAAAATCTTACAAACCTCGTTTTGCCAGTTCTTCAGGCGTTTTGCTATGCTAAAACCGAGCACGGCGTCACTGACCTCATTGAGATATTTATGTCTCAATTCATCATCGCCAGAGTACTGCTCAAATTCTTCCTGGGTCAACAGGAATGGTGAGTTTACACTCACAAGGGCCTCATCAGCATAAAGTCCAGCCTTATACTTATCTTCTCTGATATCTGCTGAGCAACGGACAATATATCTATCATCCATCGACTCCTTGTCCAGGCTATGAATCTTACCCATAATCTGGCACTCCAAAAACCTGCGACTGTGTTCAAACGATGTCTCGATATCCGAGCATGTCGTAACGTAGAGTATAGCGAGGTCACCCTTTTTAAAAGACTTCTTCTTTAATATACCCATATTAACCCTCCTTTTAAAGGTACTTCCACTAGAAATAACGGACACTTCTCCTAAGAGGATACACCTATCATAATACATCACCCCCTTAAAGTCAAACTTAAGCTAGATCGCAAGTCTAGGAGTCACTGGCATAACGTAAAGCCAAACCACCATTATACCTCTTCTTTTATTGGTTTCTTTTTCTCGACAGATCATCTTATTTTTGATTAAACACCAGCGTCGCAACGCACCGTCCACCCGCCGTACCTGTCGTAGATGTACGTGCCTGGGCCGACGTCGCTGCTGCCTAAGCCCAAGCAGTAGGCGTAGGAGCTTCTATTCGCCGAAGACGACCAATAAGCCCCGTAGGAATTACGGTCAACGACCGACGAACCATGCACGGCCCCGGAATAGATAAAGTTATTAGGATAGGATCTGAGAGCGTTAGAAACTGGGGTTGCTTCTGTTCCTGTGTAATATGGTACAGTAGAGTTATCATAGTTAGCTGGATTTGTTTCTCCATTTAGTCCTGTGACAATTAGTTGCCAGAATTCATTGGTAGATTCTTGGGATTTATTACCACCTTTTGGCAAGCGCCATCCTGCAGGACAGATGTCACCTGATACATTACCACTAGATTTACTATAAGTACCATGTCCTACTGTAGCTGAGTACCAGTTGTAGTAGTTACCATAGGAATAGACGTTACTTGATGCGCTGTAACTAGTGGAAGTATTGTTAGCAAAGAGTGTAGTATTATTGGTGGCGAGCATAGATTGATCAATGCAGTCAGAAGAGTTATATATGTCACACCAAGCAGTATCTGGACTAGTGGAGGTAGGATCAGAAGTAGCAGAGAGGTGATTTGATGTTGTGAGTGTGCCTTGTTGGTTTAAATAGTACCAAGAGTTATTAAGCGGCAGAGATGGATTATGGGTATTGGTAGATGAGAGTTCCGCTGAGTCGTCCAATCTGAGGTTTTCAATAGTCCAGCATTTACCATCAGCGAGCTTTGCTACAGCGTAAGTATTGCCATCTCTGTCGTCTGTAAGGGCAGTAGTGGAGCCTTGGGCGAGGGAGGAACAGCCATTCCAGTTTTGTATTGTACCAGTTGATTTGATCCATACGGCATAGAGAGATAGACCGTTTGTTTGTACGTCAGCTGGAGCAGTGATGGTCTGATTGGGGCCATAGTTAGTGCCTGAATAGTCATATGCTGTGTTCCAGCCGGCGAAGCCATAGCCAGTACGTTTAAAGTTAGAAGACCAAAGTGTAGCGTTTTCTACATATTGTCCAGGCAATTCTGGGAGAGTATTAATGTCAATTTCGTTCCAGTCATTATCGTAACAATACGTCTCGTTATCTGTGACTGCGCAACTACTCCAATCTTTTTTCAATAATGATTGGTCTCCCATCTGCCCTTGTACAGAGCTGGTATTTGGATGGTAGACGATCTTACCAGGTTTTGCTGGTTGAGGTTGGAGTGGTTCTTCACTTGCCGGATGAACAAGAGTATATTTAACCTTACCTTCATAAGTATCTGATGGTTGAGTCTTAGAGATATAGGCAGCATAGGTGGATTTGATGGAGCTTCCTTCTGCGTTAGAGCCCATATCAGTACCTGAGGATTTAGTAGCTACTTTAGTGTAGGTAGTAGGGACATTACTATAGTTAGAATAGCCATTTTCTATTGTTGGAGTATAGG
>JAZQBP010000023.1:0-3935 GCA_045545815.1 Candidatus Nanosyncoccus sp.
TGTCTCAGGCTCTGAAGCTCCTGATACTTATGAAGGTAAAGTAAAGTACACCTTAGTAAACCCTGCTAGTAGTACTCCAGCTCAACCAGTACCATGTGAGGCAAACAGAATCTGCTATAATGCCAATGCTGCTAATGTGCAAGGGCAGATGGGGAAACAATCCTCATCAAGCGGTTCCACTCCTACTCTCTACGCCCCTAACTTCAAACGTGTAGGCTATGGTTTTGCTGGCTGGAATACTGAATACGATTACTCTGGTGAGACTTATGGGCCTAATCAGACTATCACGACACCATCCGACATGTCCAAAGGCTTACCGCTCTATGCTATGTGGATCAAGTCTGAAGGTACACTACAGAACTGGGATGGTTGTTCTAGCATGAGCACAGGTGAAGTCACGGCTCTTACTGATAATCGTGATAATGATACCTATGCTGTAGCAAAACTCGCAGACAACAAATGCTGGATGATTGAGAATCTCAGGCTTGATGATGGTGTAGATCTTTCATCCATTAATACCCACAGTCCTTCTCTCCCTCTCACCAACTCATGGTGGTACAACTCAGCTAATAATAGTGATACCAAGCCTACTTCTAATCACCTCTCCGCAACCACAGATCCAACTGCTACAGCTTGGTGTACTGACGGCTATTCATCTAATTGTGACGATCAATCTATGCTAGCTACTAATAATACCACTCTTTTCACCAATAACACATCAGCAAACTACAGTGCAGAAGATGATGTCTACTCCTACGGTAACTACTACAATTGGTATTCAGCTACAGCTGGTCATGGTAAATACGGCTCTAGTTATGGGCAAGACTACGAAGCCCCAGGAGATATTTGCCCAGCAGGATGGCACTTGCCAACCGGCAATACTTCTGGCGAATATAATAGCCTAAACACTGCCCTTAGTGGTACTAATACTGGCACTATGGCTAGCAGAAACTTAAGAAGCTATCCTAACAACTTTGTCTATTCCGGGTACGTGAACGGTTCGTCGGTCTACAGCCGTAATTCCTACGGAGAATATTGGTCGTCTTCAGCGGGTAGTAACACCTTCGCCTATGGTTTGGGTTTCTTCAGTAGCAGTGTCAGCCTAGGCTCGACTGGTAACTCCAAGTACAGTGGGATGATGGTGCGTTGCGTTGCTGGTGTCTAGCGATTTTCGTTCTTTATTCTTACCTAGAGTATCTTAGGATTGTGTCAAACTGTTCTATTTTGATGTTTAGCAAATGGCTGTATTAAATTATTACCTTTGAACCTATTTAAATACAAAGGAAATTAAGATTGTGTTAGTGATAAATATAAGATTGTATGCGAAGCCTAGCGTTTGGTGGCCTTCTTGCTAAGGAGATTTCTGGTGGCGAGCTTGATAGCTTCGTTCATGGTGTTCATGAGGTGTGGTGTGCTGGCGAGTTCAAGGACTGTGAGACCATGACGTTGCGCTAAGGATAACTCTTGGATCATCAGGCTGGCATGTGGAGCTATGATACAGGCGCCAAGAATATGACCAGTCTTGTCGGTGAGGATCTTGACGAAACCGTGGGTGACGCCTTCGATCTTGCCGGCAGTAGTATCAGCGAGATTGATGATCGAGCGCTTGTATTTGATCTTGGCGGCTGAAAGCTCTTTTTCGGTATTGCCTAGGACGGCAATTTCAGGAGATGAAGTGGTGACACGGACGAAACCTTTGGCGCTGAGAAGATTTTTGGACTTATTGATAAGGTTGGTAGTAAGGGTAAGTCCTTGATAGTGGGCTCTTTCTGTGGACGATTCGCCACCGATACAATCGCCGATCGCATAAATATGTTTGGCAGAAGTGCGATATAGATTATTGACGATGATACCGGTATCTTTGTACTTGACTTTGGCGTTTTCGAGGCCTAGATCGGTGTTAGGAGAAGAACCAGTAGCTAGGACTACGGCGCTAGGACGGACGATCTTTTCGGTGTTGCCGTACTTGAAAATCAACTTAGGGCCATGATGGTCTTCTTCAAGAGCAACGACTTTGCAAGTAGGAAGCACTGAAACGCCTAGTTTTTTTGTGAAGTAGTTGGTCATGAGACCGGAGACGTCTTTGTCTTCGCGGGGGAGAATTCGGGTATCTTTCTCGAAGAGAGCGACTTTGGAACCTAGCTCAGCGAAGTAGGTTGCAATCTCGCATCCTGTGGAGCCGGCGCCGATCACGGCGACTAGCTTGGGTAGACGACGTACTTTGATGGCGGATTCTGGGGTGAGATAATGGAATTTATCTTGGATAGTAATATCTGGAGTTTTGGGATGTGCGCCAGTAGCAATGATGAAATTCTCAGAGGTGAATTTCTTGGAGCCTACTGCAATCGTGTGTGAGTCGAGGAAATGAGCGAAGCCTGTGAGACAGACGACACCTGCAGCTTCGATTGGCTTCTTGTTGTTGCCGCCAGCGGCTAGGACAGTGCTAAGAGTACGAGAAGGGACTGTCGAAAGATTGAAAGTGATATCTTGGTTTTTGAATTCGGGATAGGTCGACACCTTGTGGTAAAGATTTGAAAAGTCTAGCGCGACACCGTACGGTAAATCGCGAGTGTTTAGATTGGAACCACCAAAGAATCGCGCTTCGACGAGTGCGACACGTTTTTTCGCTTGAGCGAGATTGATCGCGGCAGTAGTGCCAGCTGGACCACCACCAATAACTATATATTTAAAATCGTATTTTTTACCCATATCTTATATTATTTTATCATGAAATTGATAAACATAAGCAAAATCGGGATGATATTTTTTTAATTCTTTGACGAGAGCGCGTTTAAGGTCGGATTCGGTGATGATGGAACGATCTTTGAGGGACTTGCGAGCGTCTTTGACGGCGCGATCGATAAAGAGTTCGGCGGCTCCGGACGGAATGCCGACGGCACGGGCGTGAATCTTTAGCTCTTTTTTGATGTCAGATTCGTCGTATTCGCGCATTATAGTACCTCCGTTAGAATGATAGATATCGCAATTATCAAATATAATACACATAGTGCGATACGAATAAACATCTTGGCGTGTGCTCGGGATTTAAGAGCGTTAGCAAGATTTTGACCGGATTGGTGAAGCCAATATGTAAAGAAAAGGGGAAGTATGCTGATCAAGATGGCAAGAAGTGCGAAAGAACAGCTGTTATCTAGACGAAGTGTCTCAAGAATAATAATGAGATAGAGCGGTGCAACAAGGAACAGTTCACAGTTGCCCGACAAGGCACCGAGGACGAAGGCGTCAGAAGGCGATTTGACTTTGCTGGCTGTGCGCTCTAAGGAGTGGGCATATTTACGAGTAATGAATAACTCGGAATGTTTACCACGACGGTAGTAAAAACATAGACAGAAGATGGCGAGCGCGACAGAGATGCCAGCGAGAATGTAGAGAAGGGTTTGGCTGATTATAGTAGAGTCTGCGAGATAGATAAGATTGACGAGGAAATATAGTGAGAGAAAAACACAAGTAGCCATGGCTTCTGCGCCAAGTATGAAAAAGATACTAAGCCTGGAGACTTTTGGGCGACTGTATTTACCGGAAGCATAATGCAAGAAAAGTGAAAAAACGCCGGAAGAAAGTTGGAGCAGCGTCAAGATAAGCATAGCGAAAACGATGATCCCGTAAGAGGTGAAAATGCTCATGCTTTAATTATATCATGTGGGGGGTTGCATTTCCAGTGTCATCATGCTAGAAAGTCGGCATGAAGAAAATTATGATTTATATAGGTGTAGTGCTGGCGGTGGGAATGGTGGGGTTAAGTCGGAGGCCAAGCGGTCTTAGGAAGACAAAGGGCTATGACAACTCCTTGGCTCACAGAACGACATGGCTACGATCCGACTTGTTGCATTTCCAGTGTCATCATGCTAGAAAGTCGGCATGAAGAAAATTATGATTTATATAGGTGTAGTGCTGGCGGTGGGAATGGTGGGGTT
>JAZQBP010000024.1:0-8179 GCA_045545815.1 Candidatus Nanosyncoccus sp.
CCTACTTCTAACCACCTCTCTGCCACTACAGATCCAACTGCTACCGCTTGGTGCGCTACTAACTCATCTAATAATTGTACCGACCAATCCATGCTAGCCACCAACAATACTACTCTCTTTACAAATAACACTGCATCAAGCTACGATGCATCCAGTAACGTCTACTCTTATGGCAACTATTATAACTGGTACTCAGCTACAGCAGGTAACGGTAAATATGGTGATAGTTACGGACAAGGCTACGAATCTCCAGGTGACATCTGTCCTGTAGGTTGGCACTTGCCAAAAGGTGGTGACAAATCCCAAGAATCCACCAATGAATTCTGGCAACTAATCGTCACAGGACTAAATGGAGGTACAAAACCAGCTAATTATGATAGTTCATCATATCCATTTTACACAGGAACTACAGAAGGAACTCCAGTTTCTAACGTACTAAGATCCTATCCTAATAATTTTGTTTATTCTGGCCTCGTGAATGGTCCGTCGGTGTACGGTCGTGGCTCGGGCGGGTCCTATTGGTCGTCCTCGGCGTACAGTAGCTTCGGCGCGTACGGCCTGACCTTCCTCAGTGACTTCGTCGACCCAGGCACGAACGGCGGCAGCAAGCACCTCGGTAGAATGGTGCGTTGCGTCGCTGGCGTGTAGCGATTTTAGCTTAATTTACTATCATCTAGACAACAAAATAAGGACCCCACCTCAGCAAAGCCCTTACCTCTTGATTATATATTTTCTAGTACTCCCCCGGCTCATCCTTAATGATCTGGTCCAGCGCATCACCCATCCTGGTGATCATCGGGACCACAAGAGCATTCCCCATACAGAAGAATCTCATCCTTTCCGGCATCCCAGTATTAGTCCAATCATCATCAAAGCCTTGTAAACGTTCTGCTTCTATCGGAGTCAGAGTCCTAAGTCTCCCAGTCCCAGGATCCGCCACTACATGAGTACTTCTGTTTAATGTGGATTCACTAGTCAGCATCGTCCTACCAGGTCTATCTAATGGATCAGGGAAAGCTACTGGTCCTTCTGAAAACACATACTGATGCCCGTTGGCTGCAGTCCTTTCTATCCTCTTAGCTCCCTTAAGATATGTCCACTTAGTTAGCTTATCCATCGTGATATAGAAATGCTCATCCACATTCTTCTCTACGATCTCACCAAGAAGAGTCGGTTCAACTGCCTCTTCTGTGATACCAGCTGTATAGATGACTCCTCCATGCATATATCCCGCATTAGCAAAAGAAAAAGCAAAGTTGTCGGATACTTCTACAATATCTTCTGGCAGAGTAGTCTCTCGGACTGTTTCCATCGTGGAGATTGGGAAGGCCTTTGCCATAAACCCATCCTTCATGATGAGATCTTCTACATTGATCTCGTTTCTTCTGCCCTCCTCTGCGTAATGTGTATCATTTCTATATGCAAAGATGAATACCCTTCTTCTCCTCTGAGCTGCTCCATATAAAGCTGCATTTACCACTCTCCATTCAGCAGAATAGCCAAGTTCAGCGAGACATGCCAAGATGATACCAAAATCTCTGCCTCTTTGTTTAGCTGGAGACTTCAGAAGACGGTCTACATTCTCAAATATACAAAAGGCCGGACGCTTGGCTATCATCACGTCTCTGATCTGCCACCAGAGTACACCTTTCTTACCTTCAATACCTTTTGAAGTAGCAAGTGTATGAGCTACTGAATAATCCTGACACGGGAATCCACCTACAAGGAGTGTGTGATCTGGGATACGGTCTTTTGGCATCAGAGCGATATCTCCGCCGGTCCTTTCAGTATTACCGTCTAAGTCTTCGCTCTTACCAAAATGAGCCTCATAGCAATCATGCGCCCATTGCTTGGTCTTACCTGGCTCCCACTGCGAGAACCAGACTGTTTCCCAACCAGAGTTTAAGCGTTCCATACCCACACGAAATCCGCCTACTCCAGCGAACAACTCCACCATCTTCTTTTCCATCTTGTTAAAGTCCTCCTGGTATCTAAACCAACCACTTGTATCTAGGTCTGCCATTTGGCTGAGCACCGCTTTAAATAGCGGATCGTGTGACCTATTTAAGAAAATTTCAGATATCAAATGATAACATACGTAAAGACCAAAGATCTACCCTTGGTCATCACAATATGTAGATTTATTGTATTTATCTTAGATCAGTAATGCATTACAAGCTCTGGTCTAAGTTGCGACTCTATGAATTTCCGATTCAACCAATAAGCTTGTTTCGTGATACGATTACCATCTGGCAGAAGATCCGTGTCTCGGATACTGCCCTCACCATATCCCACTCCGTCTATCACATGGTAAGAAAGTGTAGCGTGAGGTCTGATATGAAATACTCCATTATCTGCTATACCTGGAAGATTATTCTTGATAGATATTTTACCATTCCTATCTGCTGTAGGCACTAGTTCTACTCCGTTATTAAGGATCTGTTTTGTTCTGGCCCACGCCATATGGACAGTCTCCAGGTCTTCATCCGAGATACCCCATAGCTGACAGCCCTTAAAGATAGTGCCTGCATTGGTCTCCCAGAAGACCATAAAGAGATACTGCCGGTCTGCTAGGATACTAAATAGTTTAGAAGCCTCCCAACCATGACGTTCATTATCATCATATTGCTCATCTGGGAAATCTGGCTCCTCGTTAAAGAGCTCCATGAAGTTGATATCGTCCAGTCTAAACTGCTGGTTATTATTCTTGTTTTTCCTAAATGTGATGATCTTAGGGATGATGCCCGCTCTCGTAAACTCAGCTACTCGGTTGTTTTGCACTCCTAGCATCCGGCAGGTCAGGACGGCTTCTTTGTTCTTACCGGTAGACAAGCGTCCTTCATCTGGTCTTTTAGTACGCTCCCATATATAACTGATCTCCTTACCTACATATGGGCGGACTCTTTCTTCTAGAAGTTCAGAGAATGTCATCTCTTCTAGTTCAGTGATGTCAGTGATGATAGTCTCGCCTGGGTCTTCTACTATGCCAGCTGCTCGTTTTAATACGTGAGTAAGATATGGGATCTTTAGGACATATCCACGCTTTAAAGCTGGGATATGCTCGCCGTAGTATTGTTCTACATACTCTCTTCGGCTACTTTTAGGTGCCACTCCAAGGTATTCACCATGTGTACGAGAAAGAAGATGAGCCTGGCCTCTTACCATAAAGCCCACCAAGGTACGGTAATCTGCTTCCATGATAGCCTTATCTCTCTCATCTGGCCTCAGCATAAATACATATCCGATACTATAGAACAGCTTAGACCTGATCCTCTCTGCTTCCTGCTTTTGGCGACGATAATACACTACCAGTATCTTCTGGAGCTTGTCCCAGGCATGAGATTGATAGAAGTCTGTTTCTTGTGGGATGCGGTAATTAATCTGAGTAAGAGATAATGTCTCGCCAGGACGGATATCATTGCCTGTGCCTTCATATGGTGTGCTCTTAAGCTCAACGCCTACTTCCGCGAAATCTGCTTCTTGCCTACTATTTGAAGGAAAACCAAAATAGGCCTGCTCTACAAGGTTACCGAGAAGACCTTTGTTGGTCATGGACTTTTCTCTTAGATAGCTGATATCTTCTTCAGTTAGGCCATTTTCCACTAGTATCTCTTCAAAGGTCTTACCCTGGAGCATACCAGCGTACTCTAAGATAGAGGCTAGGTTCCTCTCGTCATATAACCTTTTTCTGCTTGGTTCCAATAAAAGCTGATTTGTGCGACTGACAGCCATGATAAACCTCCCTCACGGTGGTCTGTAATGAAAATGTATGTAGTACTCTTGGCATAGGCTTCTGTGTATAGCTATGGCTCTATGTAGGAGCTAGATTTTTCTGCTATTGCCTCAGTTATCACCTGTATGCATTTATCTGTTTCTTTCAGCACATCCCTGCTCCAGAAACGGAGCACTTTGTACCCTAGTTCCTCTAGTGCTCTCGCCTTCTCCTTGTCCCGCTCTATATTTCGCTCTATCTTAGCGACCCAGTAATCGCCATTACTTCCACTTGCGATCTTTTGCTTTCTCTCGTCATCCCAATCCTTACCATGGAAAAATTCAGAGTCTACAAAAATAGCTATCTTGTATCTTGTGATAGCTATATCTGGTTTTCCGGAGATGGCTTTATAGTTCTTGCGGTAACGGATGCCTTCGTTCCATAAAGCCTTCCTTAGGACTATTTCAGGCTTTGTGTCCTTACCCCGGATTTTGCTCATCGTGTGATGACTTTTCTCTGTAACTGTACCGTGGAAACGAGGTTCTTTTGGCATAGTGACCTCCGAATACGGATTATTTCGTTGATTAATTATACACCAATGAGTCATGCAAATCTGCACATACGACATCCCCATTTTCTAAGGCTTTTGAAAATACGTGATATAATTATATTGTCAATAACAATTAAATAATCCTACTTAGGCAACGTTATTGATACCGCCAGGGTGTCCCATTATATGAGTAACTGTGGTACCGTGCGTCGGTGTCTTTTAATTTGTCGTTTTCTAAGAGTTAGGAGGCGTATAGCCAGTAATGCAAATCTGCATAAAGCCAATCGAGCTAAACATTTATGAATGAAGATAACGTTATAGACGGTGTGATCAATTATTTGAAGGACAAGAATCGCAAACGCGATGGATTTAAGGTCAAGCGTGCGAATGCAAAAGATAGAGAACACGGAGTAGATATCATAGGTATCACCTATTCTGGCAACACCAAATCAAATCGCTATTATATTGAGGCAAAAGGGACTCTAAAAGCAAAAGATAACTCTGAAAAAAGATCCAGCTTTGACATAGAGTTCAGATGGGCGATTTCTCAGATTATCTTAAGGATGAATGAACTCTCCGGAGCTACCGTTTACGGCATCGCTGTACCAGAAACAGAAAAAGATATGTGCCTAAGGCTGATGTGCGATAATAAGGGACTTAAAAAGCTAGGTGTCCGATTGTACTTATCATACCGAGCAGATAACGGCGAGTACTATGCTAAAGAGCTAAAACCAAAAGATATCTATCGGTGCTAGATGTCGCATCGCTGGTCACTTTTGCAAGCATAGTGTCGCATCGCTGGTCAATTATGCAAGGCTATGATCATTGTACTCAAAATGCATCGGAAAAACGGCTTTTTGTTGGATAACTTCAGCAACAAACGGATTTATACGAAGCCTCCGACCCCTGAAAAATAAGGCTTTTAAAACAAAAAGATGACACTCATGGAATGTCATCATGGTGGTGCGAGCGAAGAGACTCTAACTCTCGACCTCTTCCTTGGCAAGGAAGCGCTCTAAACAACTGAGCTACGCTCGCACATCGCTCGCTTCGCTCAGTTGTTTAGCCTGTCATAATTTTACTCGGCCTACGGCCTCGGACAGAACTGAGCTACGCTCGCACATCGCTCGCTTCGCCCAGCCATCCATCCTATCATGATTTACTCGGCCTACGGCCTCGGACAGAACTGAGCTACGCTCGCGCGTACACCAATTATACCACACCACCGTTATTTTCACAACAAGTAATTATAATTTCACGATCGGCTCTTTTACCTTCGAGAGCTTCTCCGCCTTTTTAATCAAAGCTTCCACCTTTGCATGGTCGGCCTTCTGTTTTTCTTCATCAAACGCCGCCTGCTGGCGTTTCAATTCACCATAAAATCCTGTCCCCTTCGCCGCCGTCCAAAAAATCCTCTCGCAAGGCACATTCTTATAATGCCATGGCTTATTAAACAGATTAAAATGCACCAACTTCACATTTCTCGCCAAATCCTTTGCCGGCTCCGCATTCCAAACTGGATCAAGATGCATTATCTGCCCCTGCAAGATCACATTCAGATAATCCTGATCTGGCGCCACCAAATCTGCATCGTACTTCCGTATCAGCTCTATCATTGTCGAAAGATATTTGATTTTGCGCATTTTCTTAAGATCCATCAGCTGTACGCCCGAATTCACGTACTCACTATGCGGTATTCCTAAAGCCTTCTCTACATACCCCCGAAACTCCAGAATATTCTTGACCTTCGGGTCTACCATCGCCGCCAGAGCCTTATCTCCTAGCTCAATATCAAATAATTCCCCAATATCCCCACGCAAGACCGTATCACTATCTATATAGATCGCTTTCTTATAAATCGGAAACATCCACGGGATAAAAGCCCTATAATAATACACTGCCGACGAAAAGAAATCTCCTGCCCCTTTCTGCCTCCTCGTACAATACGCCACGATCGCCTTAAGATACAAACTCCGCGACATCTTCTTAAATTGAATCGCCACATTCTTAGTCACCAACCTCCTGAACTTAAATCTACTCACCAGATTCAACCCATCATGCAAAATAATCACCCTATAATAGCGTTTCTTATCCGTGTGTTCCATCAACGAACGGATTGAAGCCGCCGCATAAGGAGCGTATGCACTATTTATCGTCAAAAACACCGGTACCACCTTCGTGTGTTTCGTGATCGGATTACCAGTGTCAAAAATACTCATTTCTTCTTCCTATATTCAAAATATTCGTAAGTACTTTTCTTACTATATTTTACCATAGATTTATACGCTTTCTCTGCCAACATCGCCTTGTTCTCAGCTTCACTCTTATCCTTATCAGGCCAGAAAGGCCCATCAAGATAAACATCCATTCGGGGCAAATCCCCATATTTCTTGTCCTTTCTTTTATGATAAGTCGTCGTCATCGTATAGACCGGCACATCATTTCTCGCTGCATATTTAAAAGACCTATCTCCAGCCGGAAATTTCCGAATCTTTGTCGCATATGGCCACACATGTGCTTCTGGATATACCACTAGCACCTTTTTTTGCCCAATTCTCTTATCTACTGCTTCATTAAACGCTTTCTTCTCCTCCGTAGTCTTCCCTAGTGGCAGCCCGCCAATATATGGCAACAATTTCCCAATCCCTGGAATCTTCAGATTCACCGGACTAATAATCGTGAAAATTCGCCGATCCGCCGCGATCGCCGGCCCAAACACATCATGAAAAGGATTAGTGTGATTCGCATAAATTACATACCCTTTACCACGTGCCTCTTTTAGCTTCTCACGTCCATAAAACTTCGCCTGCCAATACCTCTTCTCATACCACTGCCCGAAAATCCAGAAGACACGAAATAACACAGCCGAATACATTCTCACAAAGATATTCTTCGGAATAAATTCATATCCTTCCGGCAATCCCACCTCAATCTTTTTCTCCTGCTCGTCCGTTTTGATCGGGTCATCTGTCTCCGACTCATAATAAAACACCCGCTCAGACTTCGGGATATCCTTCTGAAACAATTCTGCTTTTGCCATATTACAAATTATCCTCTAATTTACGATATTCGTCAAATATATCGTCATACTCAGTTATTCCAAGCACTTTATGTACCTTATCTATCTCAAACGGCTTCACCTTCTGCACATGAAACACCGGCCAGAACTTAAAATTATTACTAAAATGATGCAATACCGTGTCTTCTCGTGGCCTCTCCCCCTGTTCATTGTATTTTCTCGGCATCAATTTCCTCCGTTCGATCGACTTATTTAGCGCTGCCTGATCCGCCAGCATCATCCATCGCTTCGCGCAAAGTTTCACCGCTCTCTCAAGCATCCCCGTCTTTATGCATTCCGGCATATTAAACAACATCACCCCTGAATTCATGTAGTCAAAATTAAATAACCCCCTATAATGATAGAAATTCTTCCCGTAAATATCCAAAACTCCGGCCACCTCGATACCAGACATCTCAGTATTATAGTAATCACTGATATCTCCCCTACACATCACATCATAGTCAAGATATAAAACACGCTCCAACTTCGCTAACTCTGGCACCTTATCCATATATAGTCTCAACATCGAACAAGGCGTAAAATACGACCCCATATTCTTCTTCGGTAGATTCTTTACAAACACCTCAGTCGCGTCAATTAGTTTTACTGAATTCTTCTTATTATATTTCCTGACTAATTCATCTAAGAACTTCACCGTCTTCTCTTCAAAAGGCTCAACTCCCTCGTATCTTATTGTCATAATATAGATATTGTAGATAGCATCTTTAGGCCCACGCATCAAAAGAGACAATATCGATATGAGAACCCCTCGGCTAATACCTTTATCCCCACAATATAGTATATTCATGCCTCTATTATACCTAAAAACACCGCCTTTTACCACTATAAACCATAA
>JAZQBP010000025.1:0-8964 GCA_045545815.1 Candidatus Nanosyncoccus sp.
GACCGCTTGGCCTCCGACTTAGCTCGCTCGGCTGTGATGGGTGCAAAGACAGTGAAGCAAGCTGCTGCCGCTGAAAAAGAAATGCAGGGTGCGCTTGGCAAGATCTTTGCGATCGCTGAGGCTTATCCAGCACTTAAGGCAAACGAGAACTTCGTTAAATTACAATCACAACTTCAAGATGTAGAAGATAAGATTCAAGCTGCACGTCGTTTCTACAATGCTGGCGCGAAAGAACTTAACACCAAGATCAAGACTTTCCCAACAAATTTTGTTAATAATTTCATTGGTCATTTCAAGACTCGTGATTACTTTGAAGTTGACGAGGCTGAGAAGGCTAAGATCAAGGATGCTCCTGAAGTCAAATTCTAGTCTTGCTTACCGGTAAGCTAGAATACAGGAAGAAGCTATGTATAAGCAGATTGCCGAAAACAAACGCCGTACTGTACTAATCATCATCGGTTTTGTGGTGATGATTGGTGCGATTGCGGCGGCTTTTGCTTGGGCTTATAATGATCCGTGGATTGCGGTTTGGACTATAACTGTTTCCATTGTTTATGCCTTGATACAATATTATTCGGCGGCCTCACTTGCGATGATGATGACGGGAGCAAAGGAAATCCAGAAGAAAGACAATCCGCGTTTTTATAATATAGTAGAGAATCTATCGATCACGACTGGTCTGCCAATGCCGAAGGTCTATATTATTGATGACAAAGCGCCAAATGCTTTTGCGACTGGTCGAGATCCAAAACATGCTTCAGTGGCAGCGACTTCTGGGCTGATCGATATCATGGATGACAAGGAGCTTACGGCGGTAATGGCGCATGAGATGTCACACGTAAAGAACTATGATATTAGAGTTTCGATGATTGTGTTTGGGTTAGTATGTGTGGTGGGACTTATCTCGGACCTCGCGTTTAGGATGATGTTTTATGGATCACGGCGTCGCAATGAAGAGGGGAGTCCGGTCGGATATGTCTTGGTGCTAGTCGCGGCTGTCTTATCTCCGCTTGTGGCAAGTATCGCACAAATGGCTGTGAGTCGGCAGCGAGAATATTTGGCGGATGCTTCGGCGGTGAATATTACGCGTTATCCTGAGGGGATGATCTCTGCGTTGAAGAAACTGCAGTCACATACACAGCCAATGAAGAGCCAAAATATCGCGACGGAAGCGATGTATATTAATAATCCTCTGAGGAAGGGCTTCTTTAGCAATCTTCTATCCTCGCATCCGCCGCTAGAAAAGCGGATCGAGAGGTTGGAGCATGGCAAAAAGACATTTTAAATTGCAATATGCCAAGGATACACCACGCCCAGTATCGATATCTGGAGTTGGTGAGCAGGTGGGATTGGCATTTGAGATGCTTGTGCGGGGATGGCATGAGTTTCTGCCGTTACTAATATGTGGTACGATTCTAAGTTTTTTGACGGTGGGGACTAATTTGGCTTTTCGCGAGACGAACTGGGTATTTGCAGTAATAGTGACGGTGATATTATGGATGGTGTCGCTATACTTTGCAAGACATATGATGGTAGGGAAAAAAGTGGGGTTTCGCGACGGGCTTTATAATTCTATGGGGCCTTTGATTGCGACGATAGTTTTATTTGCAATCGCGGTGGTGGAATGTATCCCTGTGATACTTCTTATAGTGGCTTATTCAGCGGCGATTGCGACGGATTTTTTGACGCAGCCTTTTTATATTACTTTATTTATTGGATTTGCAGTATTTATGATATTAATTACGGGTTATTTATTACCTACGACTTTGGTGGCGATGGTGGCGGTGACGGCGCCAGGAGTATATCCGTGGAAGGCGCTAAAGATTGTTACGAAGATGATGGAAGGTAGAAAGATTGACTTACTATTTAGGCTGGTGGTGATGATGTTGGTGTTGGCGCTGATATGGGTGATCATAATGTTGCCAGTAATCGCTCTTAAAATGCCAGAGATAGGAATCGGTATCGTGGTGACGGTGCTTAGTTGTTTTAGCGTAATCTACGTGGCGGTATATTTGTATCTATATTATAAATTCTTATTGGATGTCTCTATTGATAAGAAAAAACGAAATAAGAAGAAGTGAGCTGCGAGGAGTTTGCATCTGATTGTGGTAGAATAGTAGTATGAATAAGGTAGATGCGGAGAAACGAATTAAGAAACTTAGGGAGCTGATCAATGAGTATCGGTACTACTATCATGTGCTAGATGAGTCGATCATGAGTGAAGCGGCGGCAGATTCACTGAAGCATGAGCTAAGCCTATTAGAAGAAGAATACCCAGAATTAATCACGCCAGATTCTCCTACTCAGAGAGTAGCTGGAAAGCCACTAGATAAATTTACTAAGGTGCGACACGAGAAGAGAATGATCTCGCTGGCTGATGTGTTTTCGGAAGAAGAGGTGCGTGATTGGGTGACGCGAGTTGAAAAATTGGTACCAGGTAGTAAGATTGCTGATTTTTTCACGGATATCAAAATGGATGGACTAGCTTGTTCTCTTAAATACAAAGATGGAGTGTTTGTGCAGGCGGTGACGCGGGGGGATGGTTTGGTCGGTGAGGATGTAACACTTAATGTGAAGACGATTGAGAATGTGCCGTTGAAGCTGGCCTCGATGGAGGGTGATTATTCTGAGGTGGAGGTGAGAGGGGAAATTGTAATATTTAAGGAAGATTTTGAAAAGCTTAATGAGATTCAGCGGAAGAATGGGGAAGCGGAGTTTGCGAATCCGCGTAATCTTGCGGCTGGCTCGATCCGTCAGCTTGATCCGAAGGTTGCGGCAAGTCGGCCTTTGAAGTTTATCGCGTACGATTTAGTGACGCCAGATTCCAAGACTTGGCACCAGGCTTATGAAACTTTGCGGCGACTTGGGTTCCAGACCTCAAATGAAGACAGAGTGTTTGACGCGAAAGATATGGGGCAAATGTTTCATTATATCCAAGAGTTGGACGAATATAGGAAAGGCCTAAAGTTTAATACCGATGGTATGGTAATCAAGGTAAATGACCGTGCGGTATATGATAGGTTGGGAATAGTAGGGAAGACGCCGAGGGGAGCTGTAGCATATAAATTTCCAGCGGAAGAATCTACGACGGTAGTGAGAGATATTGTGATATCGATTGGTAGGACAGGAGCAGCTACACCAGTGGCAATATTGGATCCAGTGCAGGTAGCTGGAACTACTGTGAGACACGCTTCGCTTCATAATGCAGACGAGATTCAACGACTAGATGTGCGGATAGGTGATACGGTAATTATTTATAAAGCTGGTGATATTATTCCGCAAATAAAAGAAGTATTGACGACTTTGAGGCCTAATGACGCGAAGCCGTTTGATTATGCGGAGGCATTGAAGAAGCAGTATCCGGAGCTTGAGTTTGAGCGGCCAGTTGGTGAAGCGGTGTACCGAGTGAAGGGTGAGTCGTCGGATTATATCTTAAAAAGGGCAATTGAGTATTATGCGTCAAAACCAGCACTAAATATTGAAGGACTAGGCGAGAAAAATGTAGTGGCCTTGGTTGATGCGGGGCTTGTGAGCTCTATTGCAGATCTTTATAAGTTGACTGTGGCGGAGGTGGCTAAGTTGGAGAGATTCGGCGAACTGTCGGCAAGGAATTTGGTAGATGCGATCGAGGGGGCTAGGAACCCTGGCTTGGCTAGATTTGTAACGGCGCTTGGGATACGACATGTGGGGGCGGCGACGGCGGTGAGTTTGGCGCGGAGGTTTAAGAGTTTGAAGCGATTGATGGAGGCGACTGAAGAAGAGTTGCTTGCGGTGCCGGATATTGGTGCTGTGGTAGCTGAGGCGATCTTGGCTTGGTTTGCTGATGAAGATAATGTGAGACTGCTTGAAGAATTGAAGACGCTTGGTGTGTGGCCGTTGGATGAGAAGAGTGATGCGATGCCACTTGAGGGGAGGTCATATATTGTGACTGGTACTTTGTCTTCGATGGGAAGAGAGGAAGCAGAGGAGAAATTACGCTCTCTTGGTGCTACGGTGACTTCGTCAGTAACGAAAAACACGACGGCTTTGATTGTGGGAGAAAAGCCTGGTAAATCAAAGACTGAAAAGGCGGAAAAACTTGGTACTACTATCATGTACGAAAAGGAGTTTTTGGAGCTAATTTCTGGTAAGGCGTGATATAATTAAAATAATGTTTAATTACATACGAAATCATAAGGTTTTGAGTGCGATACTTGCAATTGATTTAATCGTAGTTTTGGTGGTGGTTTTGATCATCGTGATGCATCAATCTAAGACAGCGACGATTGATGTATTAGTGGTGCCTGGTGAAGCGACAGTGCGTTTGAACGGCAAGGAGTATGAAAACCTCACTTCATATGAGGTGACGCCAGGGGATTATCATGCGGAGATCTCGATGGAGGGCATGGAGACAAAAGAATTTGATTTTGAACTGCAAGAGGGGGGATTCCAAAGAGTATGGGCATATCTTCTAGACAACGAGGGAGGATTTTCGTATTATCTGACGCACACTGATCAAGTGGCAACTCTGCGTGAGGTGGCAGATGATGAAAAATCAAAGGAATTTTTGGTGAAGTATGACAGGCTAAGTGCAATTAATGATGTCTTGCCGTTGACGTTTTCAAACACATACGATGAAAATGCTACTGAGATTGTAAGTATCAGTATTAATTGGGGTAATGAGGAAGGATGTACAGCGCAGGATTTTTGCTTAGTAATATCTGACTATACTGGTAAGAATCATGAAAAGGCGTTATCAATGATTAGGGAGGCTGGTTTTAATCCGGATGATTATGAGATTAGATTTAAAGAGGGGCTTGACTGATGGCTAAGGTTAGAATGAAAAGATGGTTGGGCATGGTTGGTATAGTGGTCGGAATACTGCTATCATTAACTGCTGTTTTTGTGAGTCAATCTTTTGCTGAAGGAATTCTGACTGATGAGCAAGAGGCTGAGTATTCAATGAACAACATTCTTTTCTACAATCCATGCACAGGTGGGGGTGCTGGAAGTACTACGGCGTGTGATATAACTGTGTCTGGTAGTACGATTGAGGAGAAGATCTGGAGTGGGCTGACGTCATTCTTGACTGAAGAGCAGGCGGCTGGGGCGATGGGGAATATGGCACATGAGGGCGGGTTTAATCCTGCGCGACACGAGACTTCGTGGCTTAATTCCTCACCGAATTTTCCAATCGCAACAAATACGAGCCAATCATATGGGATTGGGTTAATCCAATGGTCTTTCGGGCGCCGAGTTGAATTATACGAATTGATTAATGAATCTTCACCTGATCTCTGGAAGACTTATATTGATGAGGGTAGAGAAACCTATGGTAGGTTGAGTGGTAAAGATTTTTTGGAGAAGGCTGGAGATAATGTCACGGATTCTCTTTTGGCGTTGGAGTTGTGTCGCCTGAAACAGGAGCTGAACAAAGATAGATACAAAGGTTTCTTAGATCAAAAAACGATCAAGGATGCTTCAAACTATTTTCTAGAAAAAGTGGAGGTTCCTGCGGATATTGCTTCGCAGAGACCAATTCGTTTGGCAGATGCAGAGAGATATTATGCGGAGTTCCACGGTAAGACGATCACTGGGTCGTCTGGTGGTGCTGGTAGCGCTACTGATCCGGCATGTAACTCTGATAATGAGGGGAGTAAGAATATTAATGGGGCGGCTGTGGCTTTGGCTTGGCCACTAGGTACAGATAAGAAGGTCTACAATTATCAACAGGCTAATGGATTACAGAGCAAACCAGCATATTATAATATTGCGAAGTGGACTGGAGGGAAAGCTACGGACGCGTTCAATAGTGCGCTCGACAAGTTTTACCCCGAGCATAAGAGTTGGAGCCAATGTCCTTCGATTGGAGCATCGTGCGATGTGTTCGTGGGTACCTCAGTAAGGTACTCTGGCTATGATCCGGAGTGGCCAAGGGGTCTTAGCGAACAAGTAGCACATGTAAATAGTCATTCTGATCTATGGGAGCTTTTAGAAGGCAAAGGATTAGAGCCGATGGCAGGTGATGTAGTTAATACGGGAGGACATACCTACATAGTCGTACAGGATGAGAATGGGGATTTTTATCGAGCTGAGGCAGGGCTTTGCCATACTTTCGGGGTGATTTCGAGAAAGTTTAACGGATTTGAAAGCAACGCGAAGGTATTTAGAGCAAAAAGCGCGAACAATTCAACGTCTGGAATATCTGTTACTAGTGGCGTAAAGTCTTCATCTACAACCGGAGTAGTAAGCGATAGTACTACTGGCAATCATGATATCGGAGCGAGCGCGCTTTACTTTGCTTGGCCATATAAGGAATTTAAGAACGAGATGAAGCCGGAGTCTAAGGATGCTTGGCTAAAGATGGCTAAGGAAAATAACGTACAGGTAACTAGTCATGTGGAGGAAGGGGCATCTTGTGTCGTATTCGTGTGGGGGACGCTGAGATATTCTGGGCTAATCTCTAACTTTAAGATTTCAGAAAGATTAGATCAGCAGCTAGAAGAAGAGCCGGATTGGAATAAAGTCGCAGAAGGTGATTTGAAAGAAGAAGATTTACAGGATGGTGATGTGTTGATCTATCGATGTAGTCGACATGGAAGTTCGAATTATCCTTGCCATTATGGTCTTTTTGTAGAGAAGGATGGAGAAGGCTATACGGTGGAAGCATCTAACCCAAGCGGATGCAATAGTGATAATGCTGGATGTGGCTATCAGTATCCGCATGTATCAAGAAAAGGGTTGGCTGGGTTTTGGTCGGAGGCTTGGCGAAATTCAAAGAACAAGACGGGTTCATATTGTAATGTTTGTGGTGGTGGCGATAATAGTGAGGCGGGGCTCAAGGCTGGTGGGATGACTTTATCGGAGGCACAGGAATGGATTAAGCAGTACCATGATGCTGCGATGGGCACTTATTATAGGAAGAGGGGAGATATATCATTCCAAGGGGCCGATATCTATGATGCAGGATGTCCGTTTGGAGTGATGAACAACTGCGTGGCCTTGTCGCAGTGGTTTATTAATAAGTATACAACGATTGGACCTAATTGGAATAATACGACAAACGGTGTGGGTATGGCAGATAAACTAGTGAGCTCTAAAAATCTTGAAGGCGGAAAGCAACCGCGTCCGTACGCTATCTTTAGTAAGGCGGGGCCTTCTGCAGCTGGACATACTGGCGTGGTGTTAGGAGTAGATACGGATGCAAAAAAGATCGTAGTGGGCGAGGCTTCTTGTTCATCAAGTGGCGTCTTGGCGTATCCTCCTAGCGTAAGAGAATATTCATTTAATGATATCAAGAGTTGGAATTATGCTTATACAGATAATGTATTAAAAGGAGGTATGGGAGGTGCTTAGTACGCTTTGGGGTAATCTATCAAAAGAACAGAAGTTAGGCGTGGTTGCGGTGTCACAACTACTTCTGATTGGAATAATTGCTTTGGTGCTACATAGTTTTTTGGCTGAGCCGACACACGTGGAGATAGCTGAAGGGGGCGATACCGCTGAGAGTGCGAATGTTCCGGAGAACGTAAAGGAATTTGTGGAGGATAATATTTGGCAAGTGATCAAGCTGAATGTGCCTGGAGTTGATACTAATAATGTTAATGATGTAGTGGTCAGAGAAGGGTCTTATGAAGAAGAGGAGAATGATGATGGCTCTATCTCGATGAACTTTATCGTAGATATTGATTCTTTGAAACAAACCTATACGGTAAGTACTGGTGTGTCTAAAGACAAGAGAACGGTGTATGAAGTAGTGGTAGATTGTCCGCCGCTGAGCGAGATGAAATATAAGGAAACCGTGTGCCATGGCATGTATCATAATACTTATTCACTGGATCTTTATGTACCTTATGCGGTTTATCCGGATGGTTTTGATAGTGATGACGCACCGCAGCCTTTGGCACCGAATTATATGATCACTGGTGATGAAGATAATCATATGCTAAATATCATGGTCTCAGTTTGCGATGAAGAGAGATTTAAAAATGAGGCATTAGAATACTTGAAGACTACGCCGATCAATCTTGATGAATATACAATCAATTACGAGATTAATAGTGTTAATGTGGAGTGTGCACAATGAGTAATGAATATGGATTAGGAAATTTCTCACGTAATACAACTACTAAGCAAAAAATGATACTTATCTTTGGGGCAATAATAGTGTTGCTGGTGGCGGTGCTTATAGTTTTGTGGGTTGATAATACGTTGAAACAAGGGGAGACACAGGAAGGATCGTCTGCAAGTTCAAGTAGAGAAGAGGTTATTGACGAAGATGGTAATGAGGTAATAGTAGAGAGGCGTGTGGATGAGAATGGCAACGAGATGGTTAGCAATATCTATCCGCAAGGAGACGGGGAGTATTTACTGACGGAAGAGCAGACTGACCAATATGGTAACGAAGTGCGAGTGGAGAAAAAAGTGAAGAGCGATAATGCTGATGCTATAGAAACGGGGATCGAGGTTAGTACGGAATATAATAAGGATTATATATATACACTTGAAGAATATCTGCCACGGACTAAATATGACTATCTAGAGGATGGGAGTGGAGTGAAGATGCATTTTGATATCTCGGAGAATACTGCTGGGACGAATAGTATTGTAATAACGGTGGATGGTTGCGAGGAAGAAAAGAATAGAAATGACGCTGAAGCGTATCTTGGATCATTGCCAGTTGATCTGAGTAAGTATGAGAAGATTTATCGTATTCGGAAGTGTGAATAAAATCTGGATGTGGTGGGGCGATCTGGGTGGTTTTGTTGGAATATTGATGGTTTTAATGAAGTTCTGTCGGGTCGATTTTGTTGCTAGATTTTGATATTTTTAGGTAAGTTATGCTATAATCATAAGTAGTAAGGTAATAGAAGGGTATACATGAAGACAAATACGAGTTTACTAGAAAAGAGAATCTTGAGATACGGTGGTTTGACTTTTTGTGTTATGGTGACGGTGTTGTGTCTAAGTCGGATCGTAGCCATG
>JAZQBP010000026.1:0-8293 GCA_045545815.1 Candidatus Nanosyncoccus sp.
TTATTATTACCTAATGTGTCTCCTGTATAGCCATTAGCATAGATAGCAAAACCATTAGTATCATTACAGAAGGCTTTTAATGTAGTGGTACCTATATCTGCTTGATATGTACCATTTACTATATTCGCTGTATGAGAGCTCTTGCCAGTACCAGAAAGAGAACAAGAGACAGGGACAGAAATATTGACTTCATCTACTACGGATTCATCTTCTGCTGAAGTTGTACTAGGTGTTAAAAGACTCCCAGAAAATAGCGTCAGAGCTAGTAGGCTGAGAGTAATGTTAGATAGATGCTTGGTCGTCATTAAGTACCCTTCTTGTTATTATATTTATGTTTATTATACCATGTAATTCTTAAACATAAGAAAAATCGGGGAAACTGAGAATCGTGGTTGACGGATGAATTGATAGCCAATGTGTTTGGAATAGGTAATGCCTAATCTAAAGGTAGGATTCCATAGTTCGATGTCTGTAAATAGAGTATACTCCATGGGTTCGTGTCTACTTTATGGGGAGTAATTCGCTAGGTGCCAGCGACGCAACGGACCATCCTCCCGAGATACTTGTTGTAGCTGGTCGCGCCTGGGTAGACGTTCGAGCTGTAGAAGTCCATGCCGTAAGCGTAGCTATTACTGTTCCCAGAAGCGGACCAATAGTACCCGTAGGAATTACGTTGGTAGACCGACGAACGAAGCACGTACCCGGAATAGACGAAATTATTTGGGTATGAACGTAGAGCATTAGAGACTGGAATAGCTTCTGTTCCTATGTAATATGGATGCGAAGAACTATCAGAACTATCATAGTTAGCTGGATTTGTACCTCCATTTAATCTTGTAACAATTAGTTGCCAGAATTCATTGGTAGATTCTTGGGATTTATTACCGCCTTTTGGTAAATGCCAGCCTGCAGGACAGATGTCTCCTGGAGCGGTGTATCCACTACCATAGCTATCGCCGTATTTACCATGTCCGGCTGTAGCTGAGTACCAGTTGTAATAGTTACCGTAGGAGTAGACGTTACTAGAGGCACTGTAGTTAGTGGATGTGTTATTGATGAAAAGAGTGGTATTATTGGTAGCTAACATAGATTGATTAAGGCAATCAGATACATAGTTTGTATAATATGTATCGCACCAAGCAGTATCTGGGTCAGTGGAGGTGGGATCTGAAGTGGCAGAGAGGTGGTTTGAAGTAGTGAGAGTACCTTGTTGGTTCTTATAGTACCAAGAGTTGTTTAATGGCAGAGATGGATTATGGGTGTTAGTGGACGAGAGTTCTGCGGAATCATCTAGTCTTAGGTTTTCTACCATCCAACATTTACCATCTGCAAGTTTAGCGATGGCGTAGACATCATTATCCCTAGTGTCCTTAAGTGCAGTCACATCGCCTATATTCATGCCAGAACAACCAGACCAGTTTTGCATATTACCATTACTTGCTACCCAATTGGCGTAGAGTTTTAGGCCACCAGTACTGTATTGTCCAGCAGTGAATTCTATGGTCTGATTAGGGCCATAGTTAGTGCCAGTACCATCTTTCTTGGTATTCCAGGCGGCAAAGCCATAGCCATCATGTTTGAAGTTTGGCGCATGGAGTGTAGCTGATGTGGCTGAAATAGATACTGTCTTTCTCATACTACCAGTCACATCACTAGGATTGGTGACGTTGGCTGAGTAGCAGATCTTGCCACCAGGACAGTCTGTCCACATAGCATAGAGAGTAATAGTATTTCCTGCCGTGGCTAAATCAGTTACTTGTTGCTGATTAGTATACTGTGTGCCGCTACCATCCTGAGCAGTATTCCAACCAGCAAAGTAATACTGTGTACCGCTAATAGTAGGAGCTGTAAAGCCATTAGAAGTAAGAGCTGTAGAGGCACCCTCAAAGATAGATTGATCACTCATAGTACCAGTACCAGTAATGAGATTACCTTCAAAGTAGCTAGAAGGATCAAAGTGTACTGTGTATTTAGTACAGGCTTCGGCAATAGTAGCAGTATAGACAATAGTACCGTCAACTAGTATTTCCTGTTCTTCAACTGTCTTTTGTTCTGGGATCATCTTATAAGTACCTACAGGCATAGTAGGTGAGACTGATACACCATAGTAGATATTAAAGTTATCATTTATGTCTGTACTACTAGGAGTAGCTCGTGGAGAGATAACAGTAGCAGGACTATCTAGTGTTGGTACTGGAGAGAAGATATTAGATGATGTAGGAGTAGTAGAAGGATTACTAGCATTATAGTAATATCCCCATGTATTAGTAGAATTAGCTAGAGTAGTAGTACCATCTGCTGGAGTAAAGTATTTACCTGATTCATTTTTTGAGGCATCACCACCTAGATATAGATTATTATCATTTACTGAAGTGTTAATAGTAAAGTTATAACCAGACTTACATGTAGTAGCTACATTGATGCTATCGCTACTGATCACTGCTCCACCTGCACCTGTTGCATTGATGCTTTGAGCGCCGGAGGAGGTGAGGGTGATGGTATAAGAAGCAGCTGAGGCATTACCAACTAACCCCAGACACAACACCGTCGCCATAACACAAAAAATCAAACCGCTGTATCTTAAAACCCTCTTTTCCAGTAAATTTATATTTGTCTTCATGTCTTGCCCTTCCATTGCCTTACTATTAATGATCATAACATAATTCTTCTGCTTCGGCTCATTATACTTATGTCTAACAGCATCATCGTCAATTATCCTCAGTTTTCACCCATACATCTTTAATGCGGCACAACAAGCCCTGATTCCCGCTCAACGTATCCGCTTGGCGCACTCCCCTGCGTTGTTCCACCCCCACCACCACTTGGCGCCACACTACCAATTCTAGTTAGAGTATCCGTTGCTCTATCGTAAGTATATTGTCCAGAAATCGCCGCAAGCTGCGCTGCCTTAGTCGAATCCCATGCCGCACCTGGCTTATCGCGATTCTCGATCGTTTGAGTTGCAAGAGTACTCATCCGCGCCGCAGTTTTATTATCCATCTGACCATTCCTCATAAGTTCAGCTACGTCATCGAGTGAGCTGCCTTTCATACCTACAAGCTCTTGACTATTGGTTACGTGGTGATCCAGAGCGTTAGTAATGTTTGTTTTATTTCCTGACCATTCACTATAATTCTGTGTACCACCAGTGTTTACATTACTAGCAAATTCAAAACCCAACGGACTACTCGCACGATAATTAGCACTATTCGCACCAGTAGCCACCTCTTTAGCTACCGATTGTACCATTCCTGGATCAATGCCTTTATTTGCCCCCTCAGCCATCAATTTATTTCTAACGAATTTATCGGCTGTATCTTTTCTTCTACCCGCAATCCTCGCAACAGCAACAGCCCCAGATTTATTACCCTTACTCATATAGTCATCATACATTGCAAACAACGCATCGTCGTTCTCGCCATTTCTCGTCTCATTGTTAATTAGTGTCATATAGTTCTCCATTTCCTCAGTCTCAGCTCGTTTATCTTGAGCAATTTTAGCAGCATCATAACCTACGCCCATCAAACTCTCCTCCCTTCCACGCATATCTTGGTTCCTTAAATACGCTGCTCTCTGCCGCGCCATATTACGCCTCCCGCCACGCATCATAGCGCCAAATCTTCCAACTTTAATCGGATTCCCGTTCGCATCCACACCGGCTTGAATCCTTGCCTTACGCTCAAGCCCCAATTCCTGCGCATTCCTATAAGCTTGCGAATTCCTAGCCGCACTCGTAGCAGTACCACTGACTCTCTGTCCGAAGCTCGAAATCCTTGCCCCCAAATTCCCCATCGCTGCAAAAGAGTTCTTTAGGGCTGTCGGAATGAAGAAAATCGGCACGATACTAACTATCATAGATGTAAATACAGAAATAAATCCACTATTACCATTTCCTGCCACTAATAGCAATTTCGACACATATCCACCTGCTCCTACCAGAAGACCACAGATTGGATATACTAAGAGTAATCCTTTGAACATCGTCCACCACTTATCTGATAACTTCTTAGTATTAGGTAAGATATAAGCCACCACTGCCAAGGGCGAGATAACTGTCAATACGATTATCGCTGCCTCACGCGCTGAGAGTAAGATAAACAAGAAGAATACGGCAATGATTATCCCAAGTGCTGACACCAGCATCGACAACAGGATTGCTGGATTTGCAAATATCGCCGCCGCAGTTGCTACCACAGCGCCAAGCACGCCTACACCAGTCAGACCAGTGATCGCCGCCGTCTGAAAAGTGCCAGACACGCCATCGCCAGCATCAATCGCAATATCGCCAGGCAAAGTTAATGCATTTGATAGACCACTAAATAGACCTTGGAAGCTATTACCCAGAATATTCGACACGTCTATCATTAACAAACAAGCCAAATAAGACAAGTTGATCAAGATCGCCGATAATATTAACTTCGGCAAGATCTTCTTGATCCCATAGTTATCTATCCCTACGCCTGTCAACTGAGAAAAGATCACTATCAAGAGTAAGATCACGAACATTATATTTGCAAAATTTTGGAAAGTGCTCCATGCCGTTTTCACACTTTCATTCCCCCCCGAAAACAACTGTGGCTCTATTTGCAAACTTGGCTCAACATACTCATTATATACATTGGCCGCAGCCTCCCCCATCCATTCCAAAACTGGACACACAATCCACCCCAAAGCCTTCGCCCCACCAGAGGCTTTACAATTACTTTCTTTTGAACTATAATCAACATTCTGACCTTCTTTCTCTGTTTTTTGACCCGCATTCTGATTGTCTTCCAACTCCATCTTCGTCCAATCACCAAACGAGCTATTCGCAGTATCGTTTATTTCCGTAACCAGATTTTTAAAATTCGCACCTTTTTTTGCTTCCCAAGTCTTAGCAAGTTTAGAATTACATTTGTCGCCTGATTTACCCCCATCATCACATTGGTATAGGCTAATTGTATGTTTATCGTTCCCTACAGTAAGTTTAATCTTGCCACTGTGTTCACTGTCGATAGACGTCATTCCGCTCGGCTCTGAACTGGAGGCTATATTACCAGTAATCATATTACCGCTCGAATCAACATAGGCACATATCTGTTTCGTCGACATGACAGCTACAGTAGGCGCATCAGCCATAAAAGTACCGTGTTCGACCTTGTTTTGATAAGCCAACGCATAACACTGCATTGGATTACCATTAGAGCTCTCTTTAACCTTAGGATTAAAATACGCCTGCGCCTCACCAACCGGTAACAAGAAACCACTCATCGCGCAGAATGCAATCAGTATCAGCAACTTGCCAAAAAATTTCTTCGACAATTTCATATATATTCATTATAGCACAAGCTTTTTTATTTTCGCAACAAAAAATGAACCCATAAAGAGTTCATTTCTTCGTGAAGCGGTCCAACCCTACCCATTATAGTCCGGACCTGGGCTAGAAACATATTCTAACCCAGATCCTAAACTCATTTCGCGGAACTACCTAGAAAGATAGTTTAAACCGCTCTTACATTAACTTCTTGCGACTAGACAAGTAGTAACCAAGTGTAGTTACCATCGAACCAGCACCAATTGCACCAGTTACGATAGTACCAGCACCAGTATTTACGATCGTAGTCGGAGTTTCTGGAGTACCAGGAGTTTCTGGTGTACCAGGATTATCCGGAGTTACCGGCTTATCTGGCTCAGGTGTATCACACTTCTTATCAACGATCACCGAAGCATCATCTTTGTAAACAGCATCCTTAACAGTAGAGCTATTCACAGTAGCTGAAGCCCAGTTCACTAATTGGTTGCTACCACAAGCCATGGTCTTATCCACAACTTTACCAGTGAAACGCACGTAAGCGTTACCCTTAGCATTGTAGTCACCAATGTTAATACCAGACGTAGTCACGGTATTATCTTGAAGTTTTACACCATTCTGGTAGTTAGAGTTGTATAGATATGTAGAATCCTTTACATACTCAACGTTTGTTGGCAAGATATCGCGGATCATCACGTTCTTGACCTGCTCAGCAAGTAAGTTCTTATACTCGATCTGATACTCAACTTCATCGCCAACCTTCGCATTGACAGATTCGCTCCAAGTCTTAGTACCCTTGATACGAACTTGCTTAGAAACCTTCGCAGCCACCGAACTGTGAACCTTCACATTGATCGTGACCACACCAGAATATTCATAACAACCAGGGATTTCACCATTCATGGAAGTAAAACCAAGGGTAGCACCACTCGTGATCACTTCGTTAGGAAGTTTGAAATCGCCCTTATTGTTGTTATAGTTAGCTGAACCGTCTACATATTCAAGATAGATATTTTCATCAGCGACCAAAGTCACTTCATCCCACACACGATTTGGGGTAGCGTTCGATGAATCGAGGTAACCCACGATCGTCTGAGATTTTGCCACGTTGGTTGGAAGTGAGAAAGTAGCTTTCACATTCTTCGCAACTGCTTGCATACCACGTGGGCTGTTGTTGTGAACGAACAAACGAATCGTATAAGTTTCGCCGTCTTTCACCTTAATCTCGTTAGCGTTCCAAGTATCGACACTAGCGCCAGCTACCTTCGCACCAACGAAGTTCTTTTCATCCCCGATTTTACCGTTAGAAATCGAGTTAAACGTAATCTTGTCGCCCAAGGCGTCATTATTGATCTGATCAAGCGTATAGCTCGGGCGACCATTACTAGAATCACCCCAAGCCTGCACCATCACAGGAGCAAGTGCTGCTGCCGCGACAACCGCCGCTGCTGCTACACCAGCCACAGCTTTATACATACTTTTCATAATTATATTCCTTTCATAAAAAGTTATATTGATTAGATTGATTAATAATTACTATCTTGAATGTTAGAATCGTAATCCGAGATCGCTCTCGCATCAGATTCAAGCTGGTTTCTTTGCTGAACTTTTCCAGAAAAGCTCATTAAGTTGTTAATATCCGTCTGGGTCAACAATCAAATCATCTCAAACTTCATGGGATGTGTCCCGGCGATCAAACGCCGGGACAAGAATAATGTACTAGACCAGAACCGGTCTCATCCTTCTATGCTATCCAACAACATCAGTCAGACGGGCCTCCCCATTCCTCGCCTGCCTTTTCGTTGATAGTCTTGCCCGTATCGGCCTCCTTAGCCTTCTCCGTAGTCGGCGTTGGTGTATTGATACCACCATTGCCTGTACCCTTGTCGGCGTTATTGTCGACCTTAGTACTTGGAGATGGCTTTGGAGTCGAAGGTGTGTTCGAATCGTTCCCAGTCTTCTGAGTCTTATTCGTATCAGCCTTCTCCTTCACATCCTTCTTGTAATCCTCATAGGACTTACCGGAGTTAGATGACGAATCATTCGTATCCTTAGTACTCCTATTCGGATTCGAAGGATTGTTGGTGCTTGGTCCAGGGCCCTTATCGTCGTTAGGCTCCGTGTTTTTCTTTGGAGCCTTATTTGGGTCCTTGTCGTACTTCGGTGTCGGTGTTGGCGTCGGGTTATCACCCTTGCCTGGTTTCTTCGGCTCGTCTGTCTTGCCTTTCGGGACATTCGGTGTCTTCTTGTATACCAAGTTAGAACACCTATCCATGAGCCAGAACTGCTCGACATTCTCATCAGGTGATGTGAACTTAGTACCAGTCCTATCACCCGTGATGCCAGCGGACTCTGATGCTACATACCCATCATCATATCCAGTATTAGTACCATCAGCTGGGGCTTCCTCACGCACGATTTTAGTCGCAGCGAGATATCCCTCGAGCTTATGATAAAGCTCAATACCTTCCTTAGACAGATACGTCTTATCCTCGTTTACGAGTGGCTCATACTCATTCGGGTTTTCATACAATCCGAAAGCATTCGCCCAGATAGCGAGCATCCTCGCATCGTGGCCGCAGTTCTCAAGAACTGTTTCCTCGACCATCTCTGCAGTGATTTCGCCGTCTGCTGCCTTCTTGGCAAGCTTCGCTGAGAAGTCATTGTCGAGACGATTATTCTCATTGCTTGTCCATTTCTGTACAAAACGAGAATCCTCAGTCTCAATAGACTCATCAGCTACTTCCTGTTTGGCTGGCTGTTCTACAGCCACCTTTTCGGTTTTGCCTGTATCATTCATCGCTGCCACCGCATTACGTGTGACTCCGACTCCAGACCAAACAAAAACGATGAATGCGACAACCGCAAATGCAGGGGTAAGCCAATTGAGCTTGTGATTCACCGCCAAGTAACGCACTATAATATATAGTATCGTCACACAAACTAATGAATACGCAAGCCAGTTCATGACCGCCTGCACAACCTCGTTGCCAACGACTGAAT
>JAZQBP010000027.1:0-45822 GCA_045545815.1 Candidatus Nanosyncoccus sp.
CACATTCAATGCTAAATTATTTAACGCCGGTAGAATTCTTGCAAAGTCTACCTGGATATGAAAACGCTTGTCCAGATTTTACTGTGTTATACTAGAAACATTAACAACTAAAAGTTGTACAACTTGTTTGGGAGGTTAACCGCGTGGTGGTAGTCTTGTTTTTGCCGGTATATTTTTTAAAGACTGAAGCGTCGATACGTATAAAAATAGTCTTACTTTTCTTGGAGCTGGTTTTATGGCCTTTATTGTAGGCTAAATATACTTCGCCTGTATTCCCGTCGATGGATATTTGTTCTGGCTCGCCAATCTTTTCTGCAAGCTTATATAAGGTTTTCTTCTTCGTGCTCTTGTTGACTACGGCGATAGGGTGAGATTGGTTAGTAGTTCCAGATACTTTATATAGATAGCCATTATACTCAGCGGTCAAACCTTGTTGGGTACTCCCACTAACGCCTGTGCTGACGCTCTTCGATGCCACCTTACAACTCGCTGTCTTTGTGGCGCCACCGCTTGAAATCTGCATACATTTTTTGGAGCTGCCAAAGGTAATCTTATTGGAATTCCAATCATTCAATGCAATACCAGAAATATACCCGAAATTAAAGCTAGTCTTCTTTTGCGCGCAAGTGTTACGGTCTACTATGTGCAATAGGTTGTAGCTCTTATTAGTGCAGTGCCTGGTGTTGCCATATTTTTTCATATTTTTAGAGCTTTGGGCATTTGCCACACCACAATCCGTATAGACATAGTAATCTTTGGTCACTACACCACCTTGGGTCATGTAATTGCTATTGGTGAATGTTGCGATGATCTCGTATTTGCTTTTAGGAATGGTAGTAATAGCGTTTGTCGGAGACGAGAAAAGAAATGTCGCTAGATTTACTACCGTGGTTACACCAATGAAGAAAAGTAGGCGCGGTAAATACTTATGCATATATTGATTATATCATGTCTTATTATATATATTGATAACTACTTCTTGGTGTGGACGTCGAGCTGTGGGTATGGGATGGAGATTTTATGCGATTCCAAAGTGGTGACGATGGTATGAAGGGCGGCGCGACGAGTGCCGAGTTTGAAGCTAGGGTCGCAGGTGAGGCCGATCAAGTAATTCTTAGCGGAATCGCCAAGCGAGGTGAGACCGTAGAGCTCTACTGATGTAACGTTGTCGAGCTTGCCGATCTTCTTGGTGGCTTCTTTGAGGATGGACTCTGCTCGCTCGACTGAGAGCTCATATGGCAGAGGTATCGTGAGGTAGATATCGCCAGATACCACAGCGACCTCTTCTATATTGCGATTGGCGATGGAGACGATGTTGCCAGTGTAGATATCTTCGACTTTGGTGGTTTTAAGGCCGACTGAAAGGACTTTGCCGAATTCAATCTCTTTGTACTTGATATAATCGCCGACATTGTAATAGTCATCAGAGAGGATGTCGAATCCTTTGATAATATCTTTTAGGGCATCTTGTACAGCAAAGCCGACTACGAGACCGATAAGCCCGACGCCTGCGAGCATAGACGAGGTATTGATGCCGAAGATCTGGAGGATGGCTAGGATCGTCATGATAACAATGACGTAGCCGCTGACGCTACGGAGCATCTTAAGATAGGTCTTATTCTTTTTGTTATTGAAGATCTTGGAGCGACGTTTTTCTTTGGCGGAGATGATGCGAGAGATAATGAAATAGACAAGAATGGCAACTAGAATGACGATACAGGACCAGAAGAGTCGCTGGATCCAGATATTATTGATGATATTATCAATGGTGTTTGTAGTGTCAACTGTGCTCATGGTTATATTATATCATATAGTATAGGACCTCATCGATGAGGGGGAGGTTTTGACCACGCCATGAAGCGCGGACGTCGCCACGCTCACCTAGTGCGAGGATGGTGGGGTACTCCACGACGTCATAGGCTTCACAGAAGCTGGGATTATGATCGGGGTCCATAGTCTCTACTTCCCTGCCGGTCTGACGGCGGATGTTTTCGATCCACTCGTCAACGGAGCGAGTGTAATCTTGGTTGTCACGATAGATACATACTACTCTCATTTTTTCTGCTTTTGCTCCTTTAGGATGTTTTCAAAATCTTCCAGAGTCTTAAATTCACGAAATACTGAAGCGAAACGCACATAAGCGACTTCGTTGACTTCAGCGAGTACATCGAGAACGGCTTCGCCAATCTGTTTGGAGGTAATCTCATCGGTGCCGTAGGAATAAAGAATGTCGGAGGCTTTGTTGACGACTTCTTCGATCTCTAGTTCGGATTTAAAGAATTTACCAACACTACGCTTAACGGCGAGTAGGAGCTTGTCGCGGTCGTAGATCTCTTTGTTGCCACTGCGTTTGTTGACGGTAAGTTGAGGCATTTCAATGCGTTCATAAGTGGTAAAACGATGGCCATCGGTGGATTCTCGGCGACGGCGGATCATGGTGCCGTCGACAGTCTCGCGGCTTTCTAGAACTTTGCTGTCACCAATCCTGAATTTTCGTTCCATCTCCGCACCCTCTTTCTATTATTTCCGCTTCTTGCCTTTGAGGCGATCGCGGAGGGACGGTGGGACATCGAGCTCGTCATCATCGGCTGGAGTGGGCTCTGGGGTGGGTTCGTGCTTGATGGAGTCCCACATGTTGGACTTATTCTCAATGGCAAAATCCTTAGCCTCGGCAGTAGGTTTCTCTTCTTTGAAGCTACTGGTGGTTGGCTCGGCGGCTGGCTCTGGGATAGGCTCATTATAATAATCTGAATCGAAACCAGTAGCGACGACTGTGACGACGATCTCGTCCTCAAGCTCAGGTCGGATGGATGCACCGAAGATGATGTTAGCATCTGGTGAGACAGCGCCTGTAATGACCTCGGCAGCTTCTTGGACTTCACTCATAGACATATCGTAACCACCGGCAACGCTGAATAGTACACCACGGGCGCCTTCAATCTTGACCTCGATGAGTGGTGACTCTACTGCTTGCTGGGCAGCAATGACGGCGCGATTCTCGCCACTGGCACGGCCAATACCCATGAGGGCGGAGCCGGCATTTTTCATGATGGACTTAACATCGGCGAAGTCGAGGTTGATAAGGGAGTGCTCGGTGATGAGTTCAGAGATACCCTGGACGCCTTGGCGAAGTACATCGTCGGCAATCTTAAAAGTCTCTAGGAGCGGTGTACGAGGGTCGATAGTCTGAAGCAAGCGATCATTTGGAATGGTGATGAGGGCATCAACTTGACGAGCAAGCTTGTCGATAGCTACCTCGGCATTAGCACGACGGCGGGCGCCTTCAAAAGTGAAAGGTTTAGTCGCGACACCTACGGTAAGGATGTCTTTCTTGCGAGCTTCTTCTGCAACAATAGGGCCTGCACCAGAACCGGTACCACCACCGGCACCAAGCGTGATAAAGACCATGTCGGCACCATCGAGTGCCTTGTCGATAGCTTCCCTGCCTTCCTCGGCGGCTTCGCGACCTTTCTCGGGATCGCCACCAGCGCCAAGACCTTTGCCGATATGTACTTTGACATCGGCTGGGGAGTGATGTAGGGCCTGTGCATCAGTGTTGATAGCGACGAATTCTACGCCAGAAAGACCGACTTCCTTCATGCGCTCCACTGCAGAACCACCGGCACCACCTACGCCTACGACTTTAATACTTGCTTTGCTTTCCACCTCTGTTGGTTTAACTTCTGGCATAATCTACCTCGCTTAAATTTACTTATAGTATACACCGAAAAAGTAGGAAAATCAAGGGCTATATGAGGTTTGGTGGATGGAAGACGAAAACCGCTAGACTCCAGCGACGCAACGCACCATCCTCCCGTCGTACTTGAGAGCGTTACTCGTGCCTGGGCTGACATAGCTACTGAGTAAGTACAAGTTGCAGGCGCGGTTGCTACTACTCGCCGAAGACGACCAATATTCCCCGTGGGAATTACGGTCGTAGACCGACGAACCATTCACGTACCCAGAATAGACAAAGTTGTTAGGGTAAATTCTCCATCTGTTGGAAGCCTCTGCGGTATATTGAGTTGCTCCTGTACCACCCATAGCTACATCTAGAGCACCAAATTCTGCTGATGCATTTCCTCCAGTTGGCAAGTGCCATCCTGCTGGACAGATGTCACCAGAAGCTACATAGCCGCTAGCGTAGTTATCACCGTATTTACCGTGTCCTACTGTAGCTGAATACCAGTTGTAATAGTTGCCGTAAGAGTAGACATTATTTTCGGTACTGTAGCTAGAAGATGTGTTGTCGGTGAAGAGGGTGGTATTATCTGTTCGGAGTCTAGATTGATCGTCACAAGCAGAGGAGTCAGTTTTACACCATCCTTCTGGAGCAGTAGTAGCATTATAAGCTAGTGATGAAGTTTGAGAGAGGCGGTTTGACGTAGTGCTAGAATCGTAAATATTCGTGAGAGGCAGTGATGGATTGTGAGTATTCGTAGACGAGAGTTCTGCGGAGTCATCTAGTCTGAGATTCTCAATCGTCCAGCATTTGCCGTCTGCTAGTTTAGCTACAGCATAGGTATTGCCATCACGTTCGTCTGTAAGGGCGGTAGTAGCACCCTGGGCGAGGCTGGAGCATCCGTTCCAGTTTTGTATTGTACCTGCTGATTTGATCCATACGGCATAGAGAGATAGGCCATTAGCTTCTACGTCAGCAGGAGTAGTGATGGTTTGGTTAGGACCATAATTGGTACCAGTGTAGTCAAAGGAAGTGTTCCAGCCGGCGAAACCGTAACCTGTGCGTTTGAAATTAGGAGCATAGAGAGTGGTGCTCGCATTGTTTGAAGCAGACTGTTTACCCATCTGCCCTTGTATGCTAGTAGTATTGGCATGATAACAGATCTTACCAGCTTCACATGGTTGGGGTTGGGCTGGTGTCTCGTTTTCTGGATGGACGAGAGTGAATTTGACTTTGCCGGTATAGGAGCCTGCGTTTTGAGATTGGGAGACGAAGATAGCATAGCTAGTAGTGAAGTTAGAGCCTGTAGCACCATCACCGGTTTCTGTAGCAGCACTAGAGTATGCTACTTTGGTGTATTCGGATGGGACTACTTCATAGTTAGTATAGTTGTAAGTAGAATCGTTTCTAATAGTAGGAGCGTGTGGTCCTGTTACTGGTGTTAGTTTCATGGACCAGGTGGAGTTAGTGGTAGTACCACTAACGTATTTGCCAGTATTAATATCATGAGTAGTGTCTAGATTGGGATCATGCATCTTGTTATTGCCATAGGTATCTTCTGTGTAGCCTATGGCGTAAATAGCAAAGCCATTTGGATCATTACAGAAGGCTGAGATATTGGCTGAGCCGATGTTGTCTTTGTATTGGCCGTTTTCCATGTTGGCTGTATGGATGAGATTGGTGCCAGAAAGAGAGCAGGAGGATGGGACGGTGATGTTGATTTCGTCTACGATGTCGGCGGCGGAGACGCTGCTTCTACTCAAAATAAGACCAGAAATGAGACTAGCACAGATAAGACCGCCTAGCATAAGATAAGATTTGGTGTTAGGTTTATGCATAAATACCTTCCCTATAATTTGCTTATGTATATTATAATGCAAGGACGTCAAAAACACAATGAATTTATGAGACTGAATTAGAATTTGGAGAAGATCTTTTTGATGAAACCTAGTGGACCAGCACCAGATGATTTCTTGGCGGACTTGGATTTTTTGCCTTTAACAGGAGCTTGGTAACGAGAATCTTCGGCGGCAAGTTTGGCAAGGCCAACAGCTACGGCGAATTCAGGCTTAGAGACAGCATCAGTAACACCGGCAAGCCCCTCTGGAATACCGATCTTGACGGAAGCATCAAGGCAATCTTTGGCAAATAACTCAATGTCACGCATCTTGGCGCCACCACCAGTCAGAATAATACCCTCGGGTAAGCGCTGGTCGTAGTGAGCAGCTTTAAGCTTCTTTCTGATTTCAGCAAAAATCTCGGAAAGGCGCGCCTCGACGACCTCTTCGACTTCTTTGCGGTCGAAAGTGCGCTCACCGTGCTTCCCTACTTTGATAGCAGGTGATTTATCGGTGTGGAATTTGCCCGTAATGAAACGAGTCTTAACTTCTTCAGCAAGTTCTGGGTCAATGGCGAGGACAATAGCGAGGTCATTGGTGACATTGTTAGAGCCAATAGGTACTACTCCGACATACTGGAGATCTCCCTCTTCGTAGACCGCGACACCAGTAGTAGTCGCGCCTAGATCGATCACGGCGACGCCGTTTTCTTTTTGGCGATCAGTAAGGACAGCTTTGGCTGCTGCGACTGCAGTCGGGACGAGGCGAAGTGCCTGAACATCAGCTGTGGCAGTAGCCTTCTTTAAATTTTCACAGTTGGGAGAAAGAGCGGAAATAACATTGGCGCGCATCTCAAGCCGAGCGCCAGACATGCCGAGAGGATCTTTGATGCCAGCCTGACCGTCTAAAGCGTATTCTAGTGGAATAACGTCAAGTACATCACGATTAGCAGGAATGCGGCCAGAGACTGCAACGTCTTCGACGCGGTCCAAATCTTCACCATTAATCTCGTGTTCGACAGTGCCGACGGCGATCATGCCTTCAGTGTGCGTGGACATAACGGTAGAGCCATTGATCGAGACGTAGGCGGAGCGTACATCATAACCGCCCATACGCTCAGCGTCGCCGAGCATCTTGTCAATAGCACCGGCGGGGCCGGCGAGGTTGGCTGGGATGCCTTTGCGCATGCCAGCGGATTTGCCTTCGCTGACACCAACAATAGCGATCTTTTGGTCTTTATCAACAGAAGCGATCACGGCACGGACGTTCTCGGTACCGACGTCTAGGCCTGTGACAAAACGATTATCGTTATCCATAATTTCATTATATCATATGTTAGTCAACTATATTATATTTTGAGAGCGGGACTTGAAATTTTAAGCACGTCAGACCGTACTATATTTTTGGAAGTGGGACTTGAAATTTTAAGCACGTCATACACTGGCCGGCCGGGAAAGATTGCCTATAGGCAACTTTCTCGGCGGCGTCAGGAATATACGTGTTAAAATTTCAAATCATTTTTATACTTCCAAAAATACAATACGGTCGCTTACTCCGACAAAGTCAGAACTTCGTAACCGTCGTGGGTGACGAGTACGGTGTGTTCGCAGTGGCAACCGATGGAGCCGTCTTTCATTTTGACGGTCCAGTTGTCGTCTTTGTCGACATAATTAGCAGGTTTGCCGAGACATGACATTGGTTCGATACAGATAGTGTCGCCCTCGACGAGTTTGTAGCCGTGACCTTTCTTGCCGTAGTTGGGAACTTCGGGTTCTTCGTGCATGGTCTTGCCGATGCCGTGGCCGATGTAATTCTCGATCACACCTAAATGGCCTTTTCGTAAGACTTTTTCAACGGCATGGCCGATATCGCCAATGTGGGCGCCTGGTCTTACCTGCGCAATTCCCTCCCACATGGAGGATTCAGTAACGCTGATCATCTTTTTAATGGCGGGTGAACCAGTATCGCCAACTAGCATAGTAAAAGCAGAGTCAGTAAAGTAGCCCTTATAATAGATATCTAGATCAAATGAGACTTTATCGCCGGCTTCGAGTGGCTCGTCGGTAGGCGCACCATGAACTAGCTGGTCGTTGATAGATATACAGATGGCGCCGGGAAACTCTTCGTCGAGCATGTCATAGGCCACCTTTGCTCCGCGCTTTACTATCTCAGAACGAACCCAGGCATCGATCTCTTTGCCGGTCATGCCGGGTTTTACGTAGGCTTTAAGATCCTGCATGAGCTTGCCGTGAATCTTGCCACACTCTCGCATGATGGCAATCTTTTGGTCGACTTCGGCGCGCGAAGCGGTCTCTATATTGACAATAGTACTATTCCCCATAGCTCTTCTCGATCTCTCCGCCATTGACGTCGCTTGTCTGCTCGGTCGCTTCTGGGTTAAACTTTTTGACTACGTCAGTTAAGCGAGCGGTGACTTCTTCGATCTTACCGACGCCGTCAACACGCTCTATGGGGATATTACGCGATTCTAACAGGGGTAGAATTGAATAAATATTTTGTTCAAAGATCTCGAAACGTTTGTCGATACTAGCTCTTTCTTGGTCATCATCACGACCACGCAAGGCGAGACGCTGATAAAGTTCTTCTTTGGGAACTTCAAGAATGATCGCGCCGTCGATCTTGTCAGCCATAGTGTTCATAATATATTCGGCTTGTACTTTGTCGCGAGGATAGCCGTCTAAGATAACATCAAAGCCTTCATCCTCGGACTTCTGAATCTGTTTGTCCATAAGCTTGATGACGTCTTCGTCGGGGATGAGACCACCGTTATTGATGATCTCTTCGTAGCCTCCGTGTTGACGGATGGCTTCGCCAACCGAAAGCCAGCGCCAACCGAATATCTCGGATAATGCTTTGCCCTGAGTGCCTTTGCCTGACCCAGCCAGGCCGAATAGTATAATCATAAATCTCCTTTGGTGTTATTATATCACAAAGTATAAAAAATAACCCCTGATGGGGCTATTTTATTTGAGTCCTAGTTTGATGCGCTCGGTCTTTTCGGCCTTGCGAGCCTCACGGATGATGGCCTTCAAGCGACGCTCACGCTTCGACATAGGTTTGGAGAAGCGCATTTGAGACTTCTTCAAAGGCATCATGCCACTCTGAAGGACTTTGCGATTGAAACGACGAATAATATTCTCGTTAGCCTCGCCCTGGTCTTTTCTTGTAACTTTAATTGTCATATTAGGAGTATTCTATCATATAGGTGGAAAAAAGTAAAGATGTGCTCTCTGAGAATAAAATAAGACCCTTTAGGTCTATTTTATTTCCTTATCTCGTTTCTTAGTAGAATACAACTACGAAGCTTGGCGGAACCGACGAGACTCGAACTCGCGACCTCTGCCGTGACAGGGCAGCGCTCTAACCAACTGAGCTACGATTCCACTAGGAATTATTATAACTTAGTTTCCCAAAAAACGCAATAGATAAATCTAGTTTACATGCCTGGGATCTTGAAGGCGCCGGGATCGGAGGCCTGAGGAGTATAGACTTGGTCTTGCATAGAAGGTTGAGAACCAAGGGGCTCTGGTGTTGGCTCAGGTGTAGGCATAGCTGGAGCGATTGGCTCTACTGGTGGCATAGCTGGAGCGCCTGGCATTGCGGAATCAAAGGCTGGGGCTGGTGGTGGTGGGAGAATTTCTTCGCCTGGCATTGGCATGTAATTCATCTCTGGTACACCATTAATCTCGGGGTTTGCAGGAACTGCTGGTGTGCTCATCGTGGCAGGATTCCCTGCTGGAGCGCTTGGCTCATCAGGCGTAGAGAATGTCGGCGTGGTTGGTTCGGCGGCAGATAAGCCTTCAAGTGCTTCTTCAAGCATGTGACCATATTTGTTGTCTTCTGGCTGGCTTAATAGGCCAGAGGTGAGCTCTTCGGATGGTTGGAGGACCTTCTCTGGCTGAGCAGATGAGGCGCCACTTTCGTTCATTGGCTCTTCGGCTGGAGACTCTGCGGATGGTTCGGCCATCGACTCAGTTGTAAATGATGGTTCACTAAATAATTCTTTAGGGGCTTCAAGAATTGGCTCAGATGAAGATGGCTCTTCAGAGGATTTATCGGTTTCTTCCTTAGAATCTTCCTTTGGCTCTTCTGTGGATTCTTCTTTAGTTTCTTCTTCTGGCTCTTTGAGTTCTTCTTTGGGCTCCTCGGCTGGCTCTTCTGACTTCTCTTCTTCTTTGGGTTCTTCTGGCTCAGAATCCTTGTCGGATAGGATGGATGGCGTTTCTTCTTCTGGTCCTTCGATAGAACCTTTGCCTTCATTATCTATCTTCAAGGTCGTGTGATCTGATACTTTGGTAGTCTCGGCACCAACACCGCCTAAGCTTGCTTCAGCTGCTTTGAGATCGTCGAGTAATGTATGGGCTTTTTCGGTGACGGAGGTGGTGACTTCCTTACTTTCGTCTACGCCTTCTTCCCCTTTGTGCTCGATGTCGAGCTTGGTAGGATCGTTTGATTTTTTCTTCTTCTCGCCTTCGGCTACTTTGTCGATAGTGAGCGAATAGAGCTGATTGTCAACATCTGGTGTGATGTTCTTCGAAACAAGCTGTTGATTGGCGCCAGAACGCATAAGCTTGGAAGAAAGTTGCATCGTCTCTGGAGTAGTACTAGCATTGGAGAAGCGGTTTGTAGCTGCTACGATACCAGTGAGGAAGGCGGTAGCTTCCTCTTTGCCGATCTCGATCTTGCTATTGACGCTGTAGAGTAATTTGGCGATCATCTCAGAAACAGAGCTTGCGTGTTTGTCGCTCCATTCGATCTCACCGAATTTACCAGGATTGCCAGTGGTAATATTGATAATTACAGCATCATGCATGATGCGGCCATGCTCACGCAGGGCGGAATCAAGGTCAATGCCATTGGCGACATCGAGTGCTAATACAAGATCTACGTTGTAGTCACCGTAGGAGAATTCGAGGTCTTCTTCAGACAAGCGAGCCTTAAATGGCGTGATGTAGATCTTGACGTAATTACCGTCGAGTTTGTAGCGCAAATGGTCAGCTTTTTCTTTGCTGAGTGCGATCACAAAATCTTGCAGAGTGTCGGCACTAGGCTCGAAGGTCTGTTCAGGGTTCAAAAATTCAAGGGCATTTGGTGTAGAGCCGGAATAGATAGCTGTGGCGCGTTTGCCGAGTTTGTCGAGATAAATCGAGAGGCCGATAGCCGCAGCCATTTCATCAACTGATGGGTCGCTAGAAAGAGCAATCAAAACATTGTGAGCCTCGGAGATCTTGCTAGCGATCTCTGGGTAGAGAGCCATGGACGGATCGGTTGGGCGCGCAGGTGCTTTGGCATCGTCATCAGGAGAAAAAGGATTGACTACAACCGGCGATGTGGCTGGCGTAGCATCAGAAGATGGAGCAGAAATGTCAGGAACAGATGGGGCCGGAGCCTGTGGAGCAGAATCTGCTGGTGTATCAACAGGTGACGGAGCAGGTGTAGCCATAGAATCATCTGCGACGGTAGGAAGTACCGGCGAGATTGGCTCTGCTGGGTTAGTAGAATTTGTAACAGCTGTGTTGTCTTCTGGCATATTTACCTTTCTGTTTATTATGTTAGCATAAGCTCAACGAAACTGCAAGAATATTGTACTGGTATTTTAGATGACACCTCTTTACTTTTTCTTAATAATGGGGTATAATAGCCAAAAGTCATTAATTTTTAATCTAAAATATAGGAAGTTAAATGCCGATTATTAAATCTGCCAAGAAGGCTGCAAGGCAAGCTGAGAAGCGAACCGCGCACAATCAACAAATCAAGAAAGACATCAAGAATGCCTTGAAGGCTTTTCGTAAGAGTCCTTCATCAGAGACTCTAGCCAAGGCTCAGTCCGAGTATGATAAAGCTGTGAAGAAAGATCTTCTAAAGAAGAATACTGCTGCACGACGCAAGGCCAAGCTTCACGCTATGGCAAAGGCTGCCGGTGTAAAACTAGCTGCAAAAAGCGCTAAAAAGACTGAAGCGAAGAAAACCACTACAACGAAGAAAGCCGCAGTAAAAACGACTGCACCAAAAGCCAAGGCTGCAAAGAAGTAGATTTGAGATCTAGATCTAATTTGGAGAGCTCTTTTAGGGCTCTCTTTTCTTTGGCACTAGGGTGTTTTTTGTAATCTTTGAGAGCGCTAGAAATGAGTAAGCCACAGAATGCGATAGGGTCCTCGTCTTGTTTGACTTGTTCTAGCATCTCGACGGCCTTTTTGCCGTCATGTTTGGCAGTAGAATAGATGTTGAAGATGATATTAAGGTTTTGAGACTTAGGCAGAACAAAATCTCGAATCTCTATCTTGTCTTTTAATAGCTTGTAGGTAGCGCTTCTTTTATCAAGCTTTAGTTCTTGAATAATAATATTATGCGGAGTGTCAAGATAATCTGGCAACTTTTCGAATACTGGCTTATTAATACTGAGATCGCGGATCAAAATATTACGAGTGGTAGCAAAAAGTGATGCCCCCTGCATGATGCTAGGAAGGTCAGTCGGTGTTAATTCGGTCCCTTCGATGATTTCGTATTCTGCGCCGAGGAGACGAGAAATCTCTTGCTGAGCTTTAACACGATCATCGCCAGTAAAAATCCTAATCATTTCCCTGCTCCTTTTTCTGACAATGCGGGCAAACATGCGTGCCGCGGCCGGCGACTTTGATCTTAATTATCTTGGCGCCACAACGAGGACAGGGCTTCCCTTCTCTTCTGAAGACTTGGGCAAAGAGCTCGAGATAATCACCTTTGGTGCCGTCGGCTTTAACGTAGGTCGCCATGGTGGAACCACCAGATTCAATAGAACGATCCATGACCGCCCTTGCAGATTCTAGTAGAAGGTCCGCTTCTTGTCGGGTGAGCGTGCCGGACCTACGCTCTGGATGAATATGCGAAGCAAAAAGGGCTTCGTCGGCGTAGATATTGCCGAGCCCGGTAATAATGGATTGGTCAAGTATGGTAGCCTTGATGCAAGAATGAGGATGTTTCTGGAGCTTATCGTAGAATTCGTCAGATGTCATATCCCATGGTTCCTTGGCGAGTTTTTTGATAAATGAATCTTTTTCAACCTCGCTCGTTGGAAGGACTTTGATAAAACCAAATTTACGCTGGTCATTGAAATACAAAGTGCCGTTTTTGAAATGCAGGACGACGCGAGTCTGACGATTAGGAAGGTCGGCAGTAAAATTATCACTAGGATGACCGGCGGCATACCGCGACTCGCCGTCGTAGATAAGTTGACCGGTCATGCGTAAATGGATCATTAAGGATTGCTGATTATCTAGGTCAATGACTAATGCCTTACCGAAGCGACGAATATTAATAACTGTGCCTGTTATGGGTACACCAATAAATGATTTTTCGCAGAAGACATCCGTAGAAATGATAGATTCTTTGAGAATGAATTTGTTTAGACCGCGACGGATGGTCTCGACTTCTGGAAGCTCAGGCATGTCCCCTCCCTAGATAATCGCCTGTAAAACTTTCGATCATATCCTCCATGAGTTCGTCGAGACGTTTCTTTGTGTAGAATTTATATTTGGTCTTGCCATTCTCTTTGGCGAGACGGTTTTCGTACAGAATCTGCTCTACGTCGGCAATATCATCTGGCGTAATCTCTGCTACTGCTATCTCGTTAGCACGATTAGCTAAAGCTGGCAAATCTGAAGGTCTAAGATTGAGATAGTGATAGAAATTTGTGTCGTATAGGAAGAAATCATTGTGTTTGATGGCGGCTTTTTGATCGTGATCTAAGCCTTTGCTGAGTTTGTCGCGCTTAATGGTACGATAAAAATCGTAATTGAAAAATCCATCAGTATAAAGATGAAATAGGTAACCTAAGAAGATGGGGTCTTTTTCTTTGATCTTTGTTTGATTTTCAGCATAGAAATTGAGGGAAGATTTTTGGTTGTAGGCATAGTGAGTCTCTTCGTGATGTTTTCTAACTTTGACTTTGTTGACGTAGCCGTTGTTGATGTCAGGTAGGATACAGCCTAGCAAAAATTCTTTCCGTTTGGTCCCGGAAAGTCTGAGTTTGTCAGCCAAGCGATTGCCGGCTTCTAAATGAATATTCCAACCTGGCATAATACCCCTTAATTGTATCATAAAAAGCCGCGGGTTGTGGAAAAACGCTATATTTGGTGTATATTGGGTCTTGACGAACGCTATATGTGGGGTTTATAATGGTTTTGGTAATACTTAACGAAAGGGATTGCTAAAGCGAAGTGAGGTAACGATACAGCCAGGCCGACCTAGCGCAATCAAAGTAAAGGAAAAACATGAAGAAAATAATCTATAGAAATTCAAATGAAGTAAAGAACTTTGACCTTAAGAGGTTCGAGAAATCGATCGCTCAGTATGCAAAGGTGTCTGAAAAGGAAGTGAAGGAGGCTTTGGCAGAGTTCGATCAATATGAGACGATGCATGTATCATGTCTAGTGGAAGTTGCTATGAAGCTGATTGGCGAGAAAGCTGGTGATAAGGCTATGAAGGAATATTTTGATGAACATTCTATGTGGTTTGATGAAGGTAAGTTCGAGAGACTACGCCGAATCACTGGCTACTTGGTGGGTACTTTGGATCGTTGGAACGATGCAAAGAAGGCTGAGGAGAAAGCTCGCGTAAAGCACTCAGTTAATTCAGCGATTGATGATGCTGAGCGGCTAGTGGCACTTGAGACTCAAGCAATGGAGCATAATCTCGCATACGCCCACTGAGATTTAGCTCTATTAGATATTCTGGATTGGAGAAAAACTCCAATCCAGTTTTATTTTCGGCCGGTGTTGGGTGCTTTGGGAATAAAGGCGTGTGTATCTCGATCGCTAGAGTCTAATGATAAATCTGTGCTAACAGGGTCACCGCGAAGATCATCGCGAAGTGGGACCAAAGTAAGGGTATTCTTAGTTCCTTGTCTAAGTTCAGCAATTGTAATTGTAGTTTGGTCAGTGATGCCGAGTACGGTGTCATTTAGGATCACTACGGTCTTATCGCCTGTAGATTTGAAACTTATTTTGTACTCCGAATCGGATAGATTAAAGGTGCTTGTAATTTCTAGGTGGGGCAAGGCGAGATTTTGCGGCTCAAATTCTTCTTCAACTCTGGGTAGACTATCGAAACGTTCAAGAATAGTGTTAGTCAGAATACTGAGGTCGTCAGAGGCAGTCGCTACTTCGCCATCTGTTGCTTCGGCGAGTGAGCGATATTCTGCGAGGTGCTCCTCTTCTGTAATAATATAGAAATTGACCGGATCAATCTCTTTGCTGAGTTTTTTGACATCGTAGAAGGTGGTGCCGTCGTGGTCGGGAGAGTGATATCCGGCGTCAGTGAGAACGACCAATGATTTGGTGGAACCGAGGCGCCATTTGAGGCTTTTCATGACATGGAGTGAGGCGGATAGAAGAGACTCTGGCTCATCGTCGCCGCCGTCCGTAGTGATTTCTTCAAGTTTGGCGCGGAAGGTAGCGATATCTGTACAGGTCTCAAAACTGCAATACTCGATTGGTTGATAGCCGTCGGCTAAATCGCGGTAATCGTAGAGAGCGACACGTCCGCCGGCACTCAGAGTCTTCTCTGCTAAATTTAAAGCTTCGGATTTGTATCTATCGATCAGACTACTCATAGAACCAGTTGAGTCGATTAGTATTGCAGTGTCATGAGGCGAAGTGTATTGGTTTTTGAAATTGAATGCCTTTGCGATCTTGCTAAAGATAAGTCTGGAAGCATCCTCGTAGAGATTGTCTTTGTCGTAGGAAGTATGGCTCGAGATGCTAAAGTGTGAGCTGCAGAAAATATCGTATTTGTTACACCAAGTGCCAACCTTCCCACGAAAAGCTGGCTCAGTATAAGGCATCTTTGCGCCCAATAAACCTTTATATGCCCGGCAATCTGGTACGTAGGCGCGGTAGTCAGATAATCTAGCGCCTTGACAGGCAGGTGGGATTAAGCCAGCTCCCTCAGGTAAATAGATCTTAGGATCACCGAAAGTAGCAGCGTAGATTACTTTGTCGGGATTTAATCTTTCTAGCCCACCTGATATCACTATGGCACCTTGGGAATATCCCGCAATAACATATTTAGTGTTTTTGCAAGTGGACGAATTGACTATTTTGGCGAGATTGGTAATACCCTGCTTCACGCTATCGCCAAAGGTGTAAGATTCGCCGCCACCAATGTAAGCTCCAAGAGTTACATCCAGATGATCTACTCCGACGCCAACTGCGGGATAGTCTAGATCTTCGATCTCATAACTTAGCCCCGATGTGGCGAGTTTTGATCTCATCGCTGCTTGAAAGACGCGATAGTCTTCATTGTCTTGGCGCGTGGCGCCCGAGCCACGAGCAAAAATGACTTTGAGGTCTGGGCAACTAGTGGCCGAGGCAGTGTGGCTTGATGCCCTGGTAGTTCCTAGTATAGCCAAGGACATGATCGCGAGAATCTTGATGATGGCTTTTGCATGTATGACGCTGTCTGCTGAATTTTGCATAGGCGTCTCCTTTTATTGTTGCGACATTCTAGGCATATCGCGACATAAAAAACAACCCCCTACCTAGACTTTTTCTACATGGTTAGCAGTAGCGTCTTACGTTTGTGGTTATTATAGATCGCCCCAACTATGGCCGATAGTAACTTCGACTGCGAGCTTGATGGCGAGCTCTGGAGCGACTGACTCCATTTCGGATTTGAGGATATCGGCTACATCGGCTGAGATAGACTCGTCGCATTCAACAATAAGTGAATCATGAACTTGCATGATGAGCTCGGCGCCTTTTGGCAATCTTGCGTCAACATTTATCATGGCGCGTTTCATGAGATCAGCTTCTGTGCCTTGGATCGGCATATTTTCAGCCGCGCGCTCGGCAGCTTGACGAATAATGAAGTTGGGCGATTTGATGTCTGGTGTAGGGCGACGACGACCGTAATATGTCTCGACGTAGCCCTTTGTCTTCGCAGATTCTAGATAGGCATCAAGTTGCTGCTTGATAGGGGCGCGCAGTGTAAAATAGTTGTCGATGAACTTTTTCGCTTCATAGATTGGCATTTTGGCAGCGTCGGCAAGACCTTTGACGCTCATGCCATAAATGATGCCAAAGTTGATGACCTTGGCGGCACGGCGTTGGTCTTTAGTAACTTGAGACATTGGCACATTGAAGGCTTCAGAGGCAGTCTTGGTATGGATGTCTACATCATTATTAAAATCTTTGATCAGTGCTTCGTCATGGCTGAGGATGGCGGCGAGGCGCAGTTCGAATTGTGAGTAATCTGCTGAAACTAGAACTTTGCCTTTGGGGGCGATAAAGCCTTGGCGGATACGCTTGCCGGCATCAGTGCGAACTGGAATATTTTGGAGGTTGGGATCTTTTGAGCTGAGACGCCCAGTGGCTGTGACGTTTTGGGTGAAAGTAGTATGAACACGGCCCTCAGCGTCAGCAAGATTTGGCATAGGAATAATATAGGTGCCGAGAAGCTTGGCGGCTTCGCGATACTCGATGATCTTTTCGATGATGGGATGCTCAGTTTTTAACTTATCCAGTTCCTTAGCGCCAGTAGAATAGCCACGTGTAGTCTTCTTGATACCTTTGGTCGGAAGATTTAGTTTGGTAAAGAGAACTTCTGACAATTGGACTGGTGAATTGACATTGAAATCTGTACCGGCGAGTGAACAAATCTCTTGTTCGAGCCTGGCGACTTCATCGGTATATTCTTTTTGGAGATGGGCGAAATAGTCACGGTCGATCAACATACCCTTTTTCTCCATCTTGTAGAGGATGGGGATGAGTGGTAAATCGAAGTTAGTATATATATTATATAGTGACGGGGTCTTTTCGAATTCAGTAATCTGATGACGATACTCTTCTTCTGGGATCGTGAGTCTGGGCTCTTCCCTTTGCAATGGGTTCAAGAGGAAGGAAGCTTGACCGAGATCCCAAAAAGGTTTGCCGTCCATGATTTGCTTGGCAGTTTTTTCATTTGAGTGCATGAGGGATTTGATGTCCCAATCGATGATAGTCCCATTGGGATCTACCGCGATGCTTTCTATGGGTGTTCTTTTGTTCTCGTCTTGACTCGACGTTCCTTGAACTTCCTGTTGATGCCCATGCTCACTAGCAGCATTGTTTGACGTAGTGATACCCGCGAAATCACTGTTGGTCTTTTCGAGCCTACGGATAAGAGAGTTAAAGGCGAGCTTCTTGAGACCAGAAATGATACGAGTGTGGTCGAGATGAAAATCAGGAAGGTCGGTAAGCTGAATAGGGGCGTCAAACATGATTTGAGCTAGCTGCTTTGACATATAGGCAGAATCACGACCAGATTCTAATTTAGTCTTGGTGGAACCGGTGATCTCATCTAGATGAGCGTAGATACCGTCAAGATCACCATAAGAAGATAGGAGTTTGGCGGCAGTTTTCTCGCCGATACCAGGGACTCCTGGAATATTATCTGAAGAATCTCCTTTCAAGGCTTTAAGGTCAAGAAATTGTGATTTTTGAATGCCGTATTTAGCTTCTAATTCTGGGATATCGATCTGTTCGATGTTGGTGAAACCTTTGAGAATCCTCCACATATGAGTGTTGTGGTCGACGATCTGGAGCATGTCGAGATCGGAAGAGATGATATAAGTCTCCCAGCCACCGAGTTCATCGGCTTGTTGACTGAGGGTACCGATAATATCATCGGCTTCGTACTCTGGTAATTCGACGAAATTCCAGCCAAGGTCAGAGATAAGCTCTTTTAGGAGAGGTATTTGAGCGTAGAAATCTTCGCCCGGCTTGATGCGTCCTGCTTTATAAGCGTCATAGATGGCGCGTCGTTTGGCGGTGGATGTTTTGGAATCCCAGGCGACGACTACTTTGGTTGGGTTTAGTTTTCGGACGATCTCCATGGAGATGGCGGCAAAGCCATAGACTCCGCCAGTAGGAGTGCCGTCAGAAAGCGAGAGCGCCCCCATGGCATAGTATCCTCGGTAGAAGACTGATTTTCCGTCAATTAATACTAAACGTTTCATATTACAATCCTATATATTCGCGGCCAATCTTGCGTGAGATTAATGATTTAATCGTGGCGAGAATCTTAGGTTTTTCTTTACATGCGCCGAGCTCACAAAGCTCTACGGTCTCTTCGTCGTAACTAAGGGGGGCGGTATTGATATTGTCATAAATCATAACCGTACGAGATACGACATTATCATTGGTACTTTCATCCTCCACGAGGATCTTATCATCGTAGACATAGTAGCGAGTACGTAAGCTGCTACCTTCAATATAGTTGTCCGTAACGACGAAGCGGTATCCTTCTGGTACATTGGCAGAGACTTCACCGTTGACCGTATTAATAAAAGTATATATCAATACGCCGATACAAATAGCAGCTAATGCCCAGAGTGAATAACGCATCCAGTTGCCTTTCTTGTAGGCAACGTTGGTGAGATTCGCAATATCGGTCAAAACTCGATCTCCTTTAGGATCTGGTCGAGGCGTGCATTGGCTTCATCGATGGTCCCGTTATTAATGATGTAGTAATCTGCAGCGGCGATGGGGCCACCCTTCTCGAGATTTTCAATCTCACTGCGATCGCGCTCGCGGATCGCTTTGCCATCGAACGAGCGCCCAGGACGCTTTGCGACGCGGTCGTAGCGTTTGTTTTTATCAACTACTATTGCAACGAAAGTGAGAGATTTGGGAAATTCGTGCTTTAAAATCTTATATTCAGTCCAAGAGTAAACGCCATCAAGGATGATTCGCTTCTGGCCGGCAGCAATTAAGTCTTTAACCTCGGCAATGACTTGATTGACAACCCAATCTTTACCTTCGGTGGCGCGAATCTCTTCGCGGAATTTCTTTTCGGATTCACCATCTTCAGTACGTGCGATGCCGCGCTTTTCCATCTCTTTGTAGATCATACCTCCGAAATAAACTTTGGGATAACCTTTTTCTGTGAGGTGATCAACTAGGACAGATTTACCTGAACCGCTCATGCCGACGATGGCTAGGATTTTTTCGTTACTCATGCTATTATTATAGGATATGAACAAGTTTTTTACAACGTCGGATGCGCTAGATGAGATTATCAAAAAGACTCTGAGTGACAAGAAAGTGTTGGAGACCAAGCACATCCTGACGGGGTGGACGAATATCGTAATTGAGGTGACTACCGATAAAGGCGCCTACTTTTTCCGCTTTCCAAGGAACCCTTTCTGGTCGAAGATGATCGTGAAAGATGCGGCGGTATGTCAATTCGTAGATGGCAAGACTTCATACTACACGCCTCAGATGGAACTGCACTACGATGAAAAGGGTCGGCCGTTTTCGGTACATAAAAAAATCGAAGGGTACACACTTGGCGATAGGATCTATCATTTATCGCATACTGCTCTAACTGGAGTTGCATATGATACTGCGAAGTTTATCAAAGAATTATCGGGGATCGATCTAAGGGGCGCACCAAAGGAAGTAAAGTATCCTTTATCGGATTTCTTACATGAGTTAGATTATGAACACTATAATGAGCACATTGATGCAGATCATAAATATATCCGCGAGACCGAGGGTAATTCCCTGGTGCATGGAGACCTAAATCTCGGAAATATCTTGCTCGATGAAAATGACAAAATGATAGGGGTGATTGATTTTTGTTTTGCTGGTACTGGTAATCCGAATATGGATGTTGCAAGAATGGTATCTAGACCAGCACCGGAAGAATTTGAACAAGCATTCTTATCTTACTTTGAAAACATGGATGAGATCTCGCGAATGAAAGATGCTTGGCAACATATTGACAACGGCTATGCTGAACATATCCGCACACATTTTCCAGAAATCAATTTAAATCAACTTTAGATTAAAGACTCTTTTCAATAAGATAATTTATCTTCGCTTGACGGCGAGTTTCGTCATCCTTTTGGGGAAGATCTTCGCGGCTGGAGTAGTCGGCGAAAACTGAAAGACAATCCTTAATTGGTCCATCGTAGATAGGGGGCTGATCATAGACGCTCCATAGTATGATATGAAGACTGGGTGCATGTGAGGCATAGAATTCGATTGCTTTTTTTGTGGCGCGAATGAACTCTTGTTCTGTTTCTTTAGTGTGACGCCAAGTACGATCTTTGAGGAAGTGCTCGGTAACGGTAGGCGAGGTAGCGATCATTAAGATGGCTGAATCGTAATTCCCTTGTTCGAGCATCTTAAGTAGGATGGCCTCGATTGCGGGATCTAGTAGCGTCACATCAAGGACGATATCGTATCCTTGTTTTGTTAATTCTGAGATTGCGAGAAATAACATGATGGTGGAAAATTCGTCAGTCATCTTGCGTAGGTTGGCCTCGCCATAATAATCCTTGATCTCTTGGTAGTGGGGGTGATATTCGACAAAGCGCCGTGCGGCAATCAGAATTGGTCGATAACTATGTTTATCACAATAGGCCTCAACTGCTGGGAGAATTTGAGTGGTCTTACCAGAGCCCGAGAGTCCGGCGATGCGGATGAGCTGGTGATTCTTAGTAGCATCTTGCGTGAAGTCTTGAAGAACTTTCTTCAAGATTTTGGGATAATCTTCTATACCAACTTGCCATTCTGGTTTCACCTGACTGGGCCAGTGTGATTTCATGTACTTAATGACTTGTTCTAATGCTCCAGAGTGCGTAGACATTTTTCAGCCTTTCTGATCTCGATCTTTTTAATATCTTTGAAAGTGTGATACTCACCTTCGGCTTGCAAAGAAACCTTAGCTGGCTCTAGAAACTCTATCTTATCACCTGTGGTTTCAAGACCTGGAGTGCGCGAAAGGATACTTTTTGCCATCAGCTTAAACAGGCGCCAAAAATTAGTGAGTCGGTCGGTCATACTGCGAAATCTTTTTGGTACACGATAGTCATATCCGCCCTTCATGACGCGGCACATAGAGCGGCCATTAACGGCAGCGTAATCAGAAGTCTTGCGGTGTTGCTTAATCCCATTTAAAGTAAAATCCGGAATGAATTGTTTCTTGTGGCGGTTTTTGAAATACCATTTCATAAGGTAGATGTATGAGCGCCAAGAACTTTTGTGACCTTTTTGGAGGTTTTTGCGAATGCTGGGCTCGTCGAAAAGCTCTACGGACTCAGCGGTCATGCCGATTGTCACATAGCATGTAGCGTAGCGCCAATGTTTACCGTCGATTAATATTTCTAACGGATATAATTTTGAGGGCTTAAGAGAGCCTTTATGCTCTGATAATTTGAAGTCATCCAGTGATTTAGCGCCCAGAGTACGAGCGAGATCATTAAAATTACCATATGGCAGGACACCGAAAGTAACGGTCTTATCAGATTCCATGATGGCATTTGCTGTGACGGCTGCGGTGGCGTCACCACCAGCAGCGATAACAATATCTCCATCCCGCAAGATTTTTTTAATGGAAGCAACATTGGTCTCGAATGGAGCCTTCTTGATGGTGAACTTGCCAAGAGCATAGCCTTTGAGATGGCGAGCCTGGCTAAGGACTTCTTTTTCAACATCGATGTAGCGCGATGAGTGAGGGTTGTAGATAATGAGAAGACGTTGCATGGTTGCTCCTAATTATAGTTCATATAGAAATCTGGTAGCCATTTGAGGTAGGCTACCTTAGATATTCGTGCAGTTTTTTAGTATCTTTATTCTTGCGAAGCTTGGATAAGGCCTTAGCCTCAATCTGGCGGATGCGCTCACGTGTGACATCGAACTCGGCGCCAACTTCTTCTAGAGTATGTGGACGACCGCCACCGATGCCAAAACGGAGACGAATAATCTTCTGCTCGCGGTCGGTAAGTGTAGCGATGATCTCGGATAATTGCTCTTTTAGGATTTGGTTTGCTGCAGATTCTTCAGGGGAGTCACGTTCTTCATCTTCAACGAAATCACCAAGCACAGAGTCTTCGTCGTCACCCTCGCGACCGATTGAAGCATCTAGAGAGGCGATGTCTTGTTTGATACGCATGACATAGTCAATCTTTTCTGGCTCCATGTCGAGGGCCTTAGCAATCTCTTCGTTGGTTGGCTCACGGTTTAATTCTGAGGTAAGCTTACGTGTGGTACGAAGAACTTTGTTGATGGTTTCGACCATGTGGACAGGAATACGGATAGTGCGGGCTTGGTCAGCAATGGCACGAGTGATAGCCTGACGTACCCACCAGGTAGCATAAGTAGAAAACTTAAAGCCTTTGTCTGGATCAAATTTCTCGACAGCGCGAAGCAGACCAGTGTTGCCCTCTTGGATAAGATCAAGAAAATCAAGACCACGACCACCGTAGCGCTTGGCGATGGAAACAACAAGACGCATATTGGCTTCGACCATTTTGTCTTTAGCCTTTTTGTCGCCTTTGACGATACGCTGAGCAAGCTCGGCCTCTTCTTCTGGGGTAAGTAAAGGAATCTTGCCAATCTCACGGAGATAAAGTCTAACGCTATCATCAGCAAAAGAATCGACATTCTCTGCTGTAATAGCGAGTTCTTCGTCAGTTAGTTCTTCTTCCCTCTCGAGGTCATCATGCTCTGGCTCGTCAATTTCCAGAGTTAAATCTTTTGCATTCAAAACTTCGTCTTTTTTCGAGCTCATTACACATTAGTATACCGCACATCTTATCATAAATCAACATTTTTATTGAGCGCGTTGATTTCTGCCAACAATGAATTGTACTCATCGCTATCTTCTTCGTATTTGGAAAGTTGCTCTGTGAGGCTGGCGACTTTTTGTTTGTTTAATTCCCTGGTGTAACGGCTGAAGAGTTCGGAGGCTTCTTTGTCATAGTCTGGCGAATCAGTTAATTCATGTTCGGAATTGAAGATTAATTCAAGCTCTTGCAGACGAGTCTCATCATCAGGAATCTCGAGCGGTATCTTAGTCTTAGTGACGCCGCCGTAAAGTTTGAGAGCAAGAAGGGAGTTTTCTAGTTTGATCAACTGGCTTGATTTAGTTGCTTCAGTTTTTGGCTTTTTGAGATACCGGTGAGGCTTCTCAGACAGTTTCTGCTGGAGGCGATCGCCCTTCTCACGGAGCACATCGACTGAGACGCCAAGTTTCTTGGCAACTTTTTCTTCGTAGCTAGCGCGCTCAACTTCATCTTTAACGTAGCTTAGGAGCCGAAGAGCAACGTCGGAATACTTGCGTTTGCCAGGGGCACTCATAAGATTAAGATCTTCTTCATATTTTTTTAGGAGCCAATCGACAGCTGGTACACTGTGTTCTACGGCTTGTTGCCACAACCTTGGGTCTTTTTGGATGAGTTCGTCCGGGTCTTTGGCGCCGTGATAATCGGAGATGACGGTCAAATCTATACCAAGATCTCCGGCCATCATAATGGCGCGCTCAGTAGCACGAACGCCAGCCTCATCACCGTCATACGCAAGACGGATATCGGTGGTAAGTTTGCTAAGAATCTTCAAATGTTGGTCGGTCATGGCGGTGCCCGACGTGGCGACGGCGTGTTTCACGCCGGCTTGATGTGAGGAGATAACGTCCATATTCCCTTCAACGATCACAACGAAACCATCACGGCGGATAGATTCTTTGGCTTGATATAAGCCGAAGATGAACTTAGACTTATTAAACAAGATCGTTTCGGGGGTGTTAAGATATTTTGGCTCACCTTGGCCAACGATACGAGCAGTAAACCCGATGATACTACCGGTAGTGTCGATAAAAGGTACCATCATACGGTCTCTAAACATATCGGTCTTGAAGCGGTTTAACAAACCAGCCGCATCAAGTTCTTGTTCAGTGAAGCCGCGTTTTTTGAGGACATTGATGAGAGCTTTGCCGGATGCTGGTGAATAACCGATCTTGAATTCTTGGACGGTTGCGCGATTGAGATTGCGCTTGTAAAAGACGTATTCGCAGACCGCTTTGTTGCGAACGAGACAGGCTTGGTAGTATTTGGTGGCAAGAGTTAGAGCTTCTTTGGCACGAGCTTTACGCTTGGAGACGGCAGAGTCTCCACCGCTGTATTTGGTTAGTTCGACGCCAGCCTGAGCGGCTAGTTTCTCGAGGGCTTCTTTGAAGCTAATGCCTTCAACTTCCATGATGAAAGTAAAGATATCGCCGCCTTTGTTGGCGGAAAAATCATGCCAGATGCCTTTTTCTGGTGATACCATAAAACTTGGGGTCTTATCGACGCCCCATGGAGAACGGCCTTTGAGATTGCGGCCAGCGCGTTTTAACTCCACGTACTGCCCCACCACGTCTTCTACTGCAAGTCGGGATTTTATTTCCTCCTTCGCATCGTACATATGATATAATTATAGCATATGGACGGGCAAGAATATTTGAATAAGATATCGGCCTCTAATAGGCCAGCTAAAAAATCAAAGTTGGGCGGGCTTTTGTCGTCAAGATTGGTAATGTGGGGGGCAGTTGCCGTGGTGGCTCTAGTAATAATCATTGTAATAGGCGCGCTTATCGGTGGCAGCAAGAAAGACATCAAGACCCTGGGTGCTGCTTTAATCTTACACACTAGTAATACAGCGGAAGTCATTTCGGATTATCAGGACAATGTCAGGTCGTCGGATTTAAGAGCTAGTGCGGCGTCACTTCATCAGGTCCTTACTGTAACTAATAAGGATTTATCAGATTACATGTCTGAAAAATATAATCTGAAGGTAAAAAATATCAGCAAGGATATCGCTACGCAGGCAAATACCGCGAAGGACGGATTAAGCAATGAATTGTTTGAAGCGAAAATCAATGGAGCCTTAGACCGAATCTTTGCCCACAAGATGGCGTACGAGATATCTTTGATTGGGGCAGAGGAATCAAGCATCATCAAGGCGACGGGCGACAGCAACCTCAAGGAGTTGCTCGAGAAAAATTATTCTAGTCTGGAAAATCTATATGATAAGTTTAATGATTTTTCAGAAGCCAAGTAAATGAGAAAGGAGTTATATGGCTAAATCCGAAGAAGCTGCAAAGCTTAAGGAAAAACAAGGTCTAAAAGAAGAGTTTATTGAATTCATCAATCGTGGTTCGATGATCGATCTCGCAGTAGGTGTGGCGGTAGGTGGTGCATTCACTGCTATCGTTAACTCGCTAGTCAATGACATCGTAATGCCGATCGTAGGCTTGCTACTTGGTGGTGTAGATTTTACTGGTCTAGCAATCCGAATCCCGAATTTCTTCGGAACTGGTGATGAAGCGGTGATTGCCTATGGTAACTTCATTCAGAATGTGGTGCAATTCTTAGTGATCGCATGGGTAATCTTCATGGTGATCAAAGCAATGAACCGCATGAATCGTCGTCGTGATGCAAGAAAGGCTAAGAAAGAAGCTAAATAGTTAAATCGTAACTTAAGCGAATTAAGTCCTCAAGTTCTTGGGGACTTAATTGGTTGGAAAGAACAATCTCGATACCACCTTTGCCAAAATAGCGAGACTGCATGACGGACTCATACTCTTCTTGCAATACTTGGCTAAGTTTATTATCGCAACGGACTTCGATGGTGTTTTTATTAACGACCAAAAAGACTTTTTCTTGCTTATAAAAAAGTGTGCGTTCTTTTTCAGCCTTAGTAGTATAGTCTTCGATGCCGTTTATTTTAGAAAGGTTAGGTACCATTTGAGCTCCTCAATACTCCCATTAATATCGTCTAGAGCACGATGATTTTCGGGTTTTACAAATCTTTTATTCAGGGCGTTTTCGAAATAGATCTTCCAAGCAGAGACGTCTAGCATACGATAATGCAAAAGTTTATTTAGCTCCGGCATTTCTTGTTCGATGAATTTACGGTCTTGGTGGATAGAATTGCCGGCGAGATAGACTTCTTTGTCAAAGTGTTGGCCAATGAACTCTAGTAGTTCCCTTTCGACTTCTGTTACTGGCTTACCATTTTGATTCTGCGCCTGGAGGGCATCGCGAGATTTGTTGTTCTTCTCCCAGAAATCACCAACCATACGAGATTTCATTAGCTCGTCATCAACCTTGACAATCGCTTCATAGGTGGCGATTTCTTCTAGATCCATACCGGTAGCGATGGCGGCAACTTCAAGGATCTTATCCTTTCCAGGGATAAGTCCGGTCATCTCGAGATCGATCCAGAGTAGTTTAGCCTTCTTCATGTGTTATATTATAGCACATGATTAGTTGCTTGGGCTGTACTGTTCAGCGTCGTCGGCCCATAGATTTGGTTGATAGACTGCACCAGTAAACCAGATCGTGCCGTCGCTAGCGTCTCGGATTAGGAATAAGAATGGATGATCAATAGTGATCTCTATTGGCTGAGGGTCATATTTAGTCTGACCAGAAATAACTTTCATGGAGAATACCGTGATGGCTGCGGCTTTGACTCCGTCTTCAGAAAAATCGATATTCGATTTATGTAGAGCTGCTCCTACGGATAGTGGACTGGTCGACATTTTTGAAAAATCTGCTTCGCTTGTGAAAGCTGATTTGATGCCTAGCTTTTCAAGATCCTCTTTGAAGTTCAGTGAATAATCTATTTTAAATTTTGGAATGCTAATTAACACACCACCTTCTGTTTCGTTGGCGGGTTTAAAATTGTTGACAATATTATCAACATCGCCCTCATCAAATGATTTGGTATATTCTACTAGACTTTTTGATGGCATGATTGCAATGAAATCTAAATTTACATTCTCAGAGGTCGTATCTAGTGGCATGGAAAGAGCCGTTACTTCGTCGTCATAATAATATTTGGTATCCGGGCTAGAAGTTTTTTGATGCATGGTCGTGGCTTCCATTTCTGTCTCATCTGTGAGCCCATAGAAGAAATCGGAACTGGTCTCTTCAGGATCAAATTTATTCTTCCAGTCCATTTGAATAGCAAGTGCGTTAGACAAAACCATCTTAAGCTCTGGATTAACCTGCACGCCAATCTGGTCTATGAGATTAAAGGTCTTTTGTTTGACCCAGTTATCCATATTGTCGGTGGATTCAAATGAGTCATACAAGACTTCTCCGTTGAGGTTGTTTTGGACCTCGTCAGTATAGGCTGATAAGACGGAGTCTTTGAAAGTATCGCGAATAAATACTGCATTTGCTAATGATAATTTATCTGGGATATTTTGATATTTTGGTATCACGGCAGAGAACAGGACACTGTCGATCTCGTCCTTAGTGCGACCTTCAGCACCAGCGCTAAGTAGCGACAAACCGTTATTAATAGAGAGCGGACTATAGACGATGTTTTGGCCTGTTTTTTCTAGCTTCAGGAAGCTATAGTCTGTGCCGTTGATTGGCCCAGCAATGTCTTCTGAGCAGTTGCACTCTGGACACTCTTGTGGTTTTTCGGTTAATTTAATCAAGCCGTAGATACCTGCCCCTCCAACGATGAGGCCAGCTACTGCGCTTGCTGCGCCGATGACGACTGGACGCATTCGGCTAGTTTGTTTTTGTGCAGTAGGCGGAGTATTACTACTGCTTGGTTGTTGTTTTGAATTGGTATTATGCTCTTGGTTATCCATATGCCTATTATAGCATATATATTACATTGATTCAGGAACTTGTATGCCGAGTAGAGCGAGCCCGTGTGTCATGGTGTCAAGATAGACTTGGACAAGCTTGAGACGCTCAACTTCTGCTTCGTCTCCAAGTACAGGACATTTTTCGTAGAAGCGTGAGAAAGATTGGGCGAGCTCGTATAAATAGTTCGCAACTTTGTGAGGCGCCATTTCGGATACTGCTTCGTCTAACACCCCCCTATACTCTAACATCTTTTTCTTCAAGGATCTTTCCGCATCTGCAATAATGCTTCTTCGGAACGCTCCCTCGCTCCCGTCGTTACGAGGCTCGGTCGCTCCGTAATCGCCCCGTCGGCGATTATGCTCCTCAGAAGCATTATTCGCAGATGCCATAATCTTCTTGGCGCGGACGCAAGCGTAGAGGAGGTAGGGGCCGGAATTGCCCGTCATTTTGACGGATTCTTTAGGATCGAAGATAATGTTGCCACCCATCTTGTATTTTAAAAAGGCGTATTTTGTGGCGGCTAGAGAAACAACCTCGTCGGTGGAATCGTATTCAGATTTTAAGGCATCTTTGACCATATCGAGGACATCGACAGCTTTTAAGAAATTGCCTTTTCTAGATGACATCTTGACGCCACCTGGGAGTTTGACTAGCCCATGGGTGAGGTGGCTGGTGCGTTCAACTAACTCAGGAGCGTACTGTTCGACCGACTTCAATACTACTGACATATAATCTTTCTGCTCGGCGCCGGTGATAACGACGGATTTATCGAAGTGATAATCTTGCCACTTGGTAAAGATAAGGCCGACATCTTTGGTCTCGTAAGTCGGGATGCCTTCTTTATTGATAAATACCCGAGTATGGAGACCGAACTTGTCGCCGTCGAAAATGACTGCGCCATCTGACATTTCGTAGACGCCCTTTTCTAACTGCTCGCGCACTTTGGCTAGACCGAGGTCGGCTACGGTAGATTCGGGATAGTACTTATCAAAATGCACTCCGATTGAATCGTAGAATTCATTGAAATATTCGTAAGACAATTCCCTGCCGCGCCAATATAAGTCTGCAAGTTTGGAGGACTCCTTCTCGGAACGCTCCTTTGAAGAAACTGTTTTTGGTCTCCCGATAGAGTTGATTTTGTAGATCTCTTTATTGAGTTTGGTAATTTCTTCGTGGGCGGATTCATCCTCTTCGTAGGCAGCGGTGCCTTCTACGTAGCATTTAGCAATATCCTCAATAGTAAGCTCTTCGATTGGTTTTTGCCTTAATACATACATGGTCTTAGCAACGTGAAGACCGACGTCTCCGCCGAAATTAGCTCGGATGACTTTGGCGCCGGCATACTCAAATAGCCTTGCAATCGAATCGCCTACAATAGATGTGTAGAGATGGCCAACGTGGAGGACTTTAAAAGGATTGGGATCGCTGAATTCGCAAATCACAGTTTTGCCTGCGAATTTATCCGATGAAATGTCTGGATTAAAATTATCAATAAAGGTAGTCAAATAATCATCTGACAAAACAAAATTCAGAAAGCCTGGTGGAGTGATACTCGCAATAGTGCTTTTTCGGAACGCTCCCTCGCGCCCTCGCCTAAGGGGCTCGGTCGCTCCGTATTTGGCCCGTTGCCAAATATGCTCCTCAAAAGCACTATTTGCGAGCTCTTCAGCAATCTTCATAGGACTTTTGTGGAGTTCTTTGGCGAGTTTTAAGGGAGCGTTTGATGAATAATCGGCGTTGATATTCTCTGGCGAAGGGGTTATTTCAGGATCAAAATCAAGATCGTATAGTTTTTGAATAACTTTTTTGAGCTCTTGTTTCAGATCCTGCATAAAAATATTATACCATAATCTACAGAGATATGTTATAATCATGGGAGCGCGGGTATCGTATAACGGCTATTATGTATCCTTCCCAAGGATGAGACGAGGGTCCGACTCCCTCTACCCGCACCATAAGTTTATGGTGTTACTATAAATTACCCCCACTTAATGGGGGTGTTTTTGTGTCTTACTACACGCCAGCGACGCAACGCACCATACTACCGAAGTACTTGATGTTGTAGCTGTCCGTGCCTGGGTAGACGCCGCTACTGTAGAAGTACAGGCGGTACGCGTAGCGGCTATTGACCGCAGAGGACGACCAATAGAGTCCGTACGAACCACGAGCGCCCACCGACGAACCATCCACGTAGCCGGAATAAACGAAGTTGTTAGGGTAAGATCTGAGAGCGTTAGAAATTGGAGTTCCTTCTGTAGCACCTGTGTAATATGGATATGATGAACCATAATTAGCTGGATTTGTACCTCCATTTAGTCCTGTGACAATTAGTTGCCAGAATTCATTGGTGGATTCTTGGGATTTGTTACCACCTTTTGGCAAGTGCCAACCTGAAGGACAGATGTCGCCTGGAGCTTCGTAGTCTTGACTGTAGCTAGAACCATATTTACCGTGACCTGCTGTGGCTGAGTACCAGTTGTAGTAGTTACCGTAGGAGTAGACGTTGCTAGATGCACTGTAGTTTGAGCTGGTGTTGTTGGTGAAGAGAGTAGTGTTGTTGGTGGCTAGCATGGATTGGTCGTCACAGTTTGATGAGTCTGTTTGACACCAAGCAGTATCTGGATCAGTGGAAGTAGGATCTGACGTGGCAGAGAGGTGGTTTGAAGTAGAGAGAGTACCTTGTTGGTTTTTATAGAACCATGAGTTGTTTAATGGTAGAGATGGATTGTGGGTGTTGGTATTGGATAGTTCTATATCGTTATTGCTACTGTCTTTGTCTGCTAGTCTTAAGTTTTCTATCATCCAGCATTTACCGTCAGCGAGCTTTGCAACGGCATACGTATTACCATCTCGTTCGTCAGTGAGAGCGGTGGTAGTGCCTTGGGCTAGGGAGGAGCATCCGTCCCAATTCTGAAGTGTACCAGCAGATTTGATCCATACAGCATAGAGGGATAGACCATTTGTTTCTACGTCAGCTGGAGCAGTGATGGTTTGGTTAGGGCCGTAGTTAGTGCCAGAATAGTCATATGCTGTGTTCCAGCCAGCGAAGCCATATCCTGTACGTTTGAAGTTGCTGGCCCATAGTGTGACATTTGCATTGTTACTTGCAGATTGATCTCCCATAGTACCTACTACAGAGCTATTATTTGGATGGTAGACTATCTTACCTGGTTTAGCGGGTTGAGGTTGGAGTGGTTCTTCAGAGCTAGGATGAACTAGAGTATAGATCACTTGTCCTTGGTAGGAGTCTGCTGGTTGAGTCTTAGCTATGTAGGCTGCATAAGTAGAAGTAAGAGTAGCTCCTTCTGCACTTGTGCCTAGATCTGTGCCTGAGTCTCTGTGGGCTACTTTTGTATAGGAAGATGGTACTGATGAATAGGAACCAAAGCCATTATCTAGTGTAAGAGCATATGTAGCAGAAGAATTTGTCTCTAGTTTCATGGCCCAGTTAGACACATCAGGACTTCCTGCAGTGGTAGCTGTTCCGGTTACTATCTCACTACTGGTGCTGCTGCCTATTAGTTTATTATTTCCTAATGTGTCTCCTGTATAACCATTAGCATAGATAGCAAAACCATTAGTATCATTACAGAAGGCTTTAAGTGTGGTAGTACCTATATCAGAAACATAGCGTCCATTTTCTATAGTAGCTGTGTGAGAAGTCATACCAGTGCCAGAAAGAGAGCAAGAGACTGGGACGGTGATGTTGATCTCGTCTACTATGTCTTCTGCGGAGACTACCGATGATGAAAGAAGCATACCAGAAAGTACAATTAGACCTACTAAGCTCAACGAACCAACAAGGCTTAGACTGGTTGTGGTGATCATCTTGTTTGTTGTTTTACTCATTTGCTCCTTCCGTTTTCTTGATTCCTCTTCTCCTTACGGTATTTCTCATCTTTTTTTCGCTAGACGCCAGCGACGCAACGGACCATCCTCCCGTTGCGCTTGTTGTAGTCGTCTGAGACTGGGTTGACACTGCTATTGTATAAGTACAAGTGGTAGACGCCGAATCCATTAGGCGTCGCCGAAGACGACCAATAGTACCCTTCGGAATTACGGCTGTAGAACGACGAACCACGCACATACCCGGAATAGACAAAGTTGTTAGGGTAAGTTCTCCATCTGTTGGAAGCTTCTGCGGTAAATTGGCTTGCCCCTGTACCACCCATAGCTACATCTAGTGCACGAAATTCTGCCGTAGCACTTCCTCCAGTTGGCAAGTGCCAGCCTGCAGGGCAGATGTCGCCTGGAGCTATGTATTGAGTACTATCGATCGTGTGTTTACCATGTCCTGCTGTAGCTGAATACCAGTTGTAGTAGTTGCCGTAGGAATATACGTTACTAGAGGCGCTGTAACTTGATGCGGTGTTATTTGTGAAGAGAGTGGTATTGTTGGTGGCTAGCATGGATTGGTCGTTACAATTAGATGAGTTAGTATTACACCAAGCAATAGCAGTTGGGTCTGTGGTAGCGGAGAGGTGATTAGAAGTAGGCTTGGTATCACTATCATTAGCTGAACTATACCACCATGAGTTAGTAAGAGGAAGAGATGGATTGTGGGTATTCGTAGATGAAAGTTCTGCGGAGTCATCTAGTCTTAAGTTTTCAATAGTCCAACATTTACCATCTGCGAGTTTGGCTACGGCGTAGGTATTACCATCTCTCTCGTCAGTGAGAGCGGTAGTAGCGCCTTGGGCTAGTGAGTTACAGCCGTCCCAGTTCTGCAAGCTACCTGCAGATTTGATCCATACGGCATAGAGAGATAGGCCATTTGTCTCTACGTCAGCTGGGGCGGCGATGGTTTGGTTAGGGCCGTAGTTAGTACCGGAATAGTCATAGGAGGTATTCCAGCCGGCAAAGCCATAACCCGTACGTTTGGAGTTAGGAGCCCAGAGTTCTACTTCTGCGTTATTTCCTGCAGATTGATCTCCCATAGTACCTACTACGGAGCTATTGTTTGGATGGTAGACTATCTTACCTGGTTTAGCGGGTTGAGGTTGCAGAGGTTCTTCACTTGCTGGATGAACTAAAGTATAGATAACTTGTCCTTGGTAGCTATCTGCTGGTTGAGTCTTAGCTATGTAGGTTGCATAAGTAGTAGTAAGAGTAGCTCCTTCTGCAGATGTGCCTAGATCTGTACCTGAGTCACGGTGAGCTACTTTAGTGTAGGAAGATGGTACTGATGAATAGGAACCAAAGCCATTATCTAGTGTAAGAGCATATGTAGCAGAAGAGTTGGTCTCTAGTTTCATGGCCCAGTTAGATATATCAGGACTTCCTGCAGTTGTAGCAGTTCCTGTTACTATCTCACTACTAGTACTACTGCCTATTAGTTTATTATTTCCTAGTGTATCTCCTGTATAGCCATTAGCATAGATAGCAAAGCCTTCTGTGTCGTTACAAAAGGCTTTAAGTGTAGTAGTGCCAATACTATCCTGATAGGTGCCATTTGGTATAGTAGCATTATGGCTATTCATACCAGTACCAGAAAGAGTACAAGAGACTGGGATGGAGATAGAGATATTATCTACAGCGCTATCATTATCTGCTGAAGTTTTGTTAGACATTAATAAAGTCCCAGAAAGCAGGCTGGCTGCTACTAGGACAATTGGTACTACAAGATATTTATTGTTATGCATATGACTTTGTTTAGTTTACATAACCATTATAGCGTTTCGTTTATTTTTTGGCAATGCTATAAGATGCGGTTTTAGCATGTTCGTAACTACACGAGCAAATAATTAAAGCTACATTATTTTATTACAAAGACACATTATTTGCTCGATGTCTGGAATGTCGCTGTATTTTACATTGATGCTTAAATCTACAATACCGTCACCTCTGCAACCGTTCAATGATAATTTGTAATCATGGGTAAATGTTTCATTTGGTCTTTAGGCAGTTTCTGGAGAGAAGAGGGCGTTTAGGGCTTTTTTACCGCGACGTTGTTTCCTTCTTCTAGTAAGCCTTTGCTCTACTAGCCTACTCATTGCGTGAGCTTCCCGCTCCATAATCTGCATGTAATACGCGCGGCTGTCACTGTTTTTATTGTATCCATTGTAGGCGAGATTGTTTTTCTGATACATTCGCTCTTTAGCATTCTCGTTGGAGATGGACAAAGGAGAAACGTCTGTAGCCGCAATCTCGTGTTGTTTGGCATGCCACATTTCATGGGCTACAGCAGCAATATCCCAGTCGGTCAGCTTAGATTTATTGTCTTTTGGGAATAGGTAATAGATAGCCTTTTCGCTATCGAGATAAAAGGCCCCTGCGTCCTCCTCTGGCAAATCTTGCTCTTCGGGTGGTGGTGTGATGCCAAGAACATCCCTGATAATAGTTTGAATCTTAGAGTGTTTGTGCCGAAACCATTTAGTCGCGATCGGTTGGTCTATACCATTTTCGTCCGTATTTTTAACACCGAAGGTCGCTTGGACGTTTGCGGTGATCTTAACGATCTTTTCTTCATATGAGAGCGAATCGTCATTATTGATAGCCTCGATCTCATCAAGGTCGATCTTTTCCGCCCATGGTTTCATCTCAATCTCGGCAACGTCTTCATTATAATTAAAAGTCTCGGCATTGTTTTCTTTGATTCTCTGCTCAAAGGTGTGCCAATAATCATTATTCTCTTCTTCGCTACCAGGCTGATAAATACTAACGGGTGTATCTTTGTTTTCTTCGTTGATGTAGTGACCGAATTTTTCTCGTTCTGTCATAAAGTGGTGGCCAGTGATATAATCTGCATGCATAGAGGCGGCCTGTTTTCTGATCGCTTTGATCTCTGCTTCGGTGTAAGTGTCTTTGCCTGGAGTTAGGTCAAGTACATTCCAGCTCATTGATTCAATGACGCGATCCTGAAATTCCTCTAGGTCAACTTCTTCGTTGATCTCTTGAGAGCCAGGATCATTACTGGGGGTTCTTTTAGTGCAGTCAAGCATAATGCCATATAGGTAGCTATCGTATTCTATTGCTCTATTTTTATTGTAGTTTGGGTTTTTTATGAATGATTCTAACGCAGCCGAGGCAATATCTTCCAGAGAACCAGAAGCGGACTCTCTTTCTTTTTTGGTTAGGATCTTGAAATGAGAACCGTTTTTCTCCAATGTCTCCCGAGTATAAAATTGCCAAAATCCGTCTAGTGCAGTGGTAGTCTTATTGATGGTATCGAACACTTCTTTTTCATCTGGCGTAAACGATTCCTTGCCTGAATCAATAAATTTACGCAAAGTTTCAATACAGAACACGATTGATTTGTCGGAATCACTGGCCTCTTCGCTAGAGTAAAATTTTTGCAATTCGTCTGGGCTCAACTCCGAGATATCTACGATACGTTGATTCAGCTTATCTATCTCTACATTGTTTTTTATCATGTTTTGATGGTTGCGCTCAATGATCTCATTCGCTTTTTCGGTTGGCTGAGTATGTCTTGCTATACTTAGCTCATCCTCGGAATAAACATCTCGTAATTCTATGTCGAAGGGTTTTGGGGCTCTTTTTTCATTGTCTACACCGTCTCCCCATTTTTCAAAAAGCTCCCCTTCTAGCCTTGGGATTGGTTCGGACTCGTTAAGGTGTAATCTTTCACTCATTGTTCTTTGGCGCTTCTTGTGGCTTGCTGTTATCTGTCGCGGGTTGAGTATCTTCGGTGGAATTACCGATAGTGATGTATGCGTTGATCTTGTTATCATTTTGAAGCGCTTCGAAACGCTTATTGAACTCAGTAAATGGGACTTTGATCGAGACGAAATTGACCTCGGTCTTGGTCTTTTTGATGAGCTTTACAAAATAGTAACCATCACCATTCATAGAAAGAAACTTCCCGCTTGATTGTCCTGGCTCGAGCTTGGCAGCTTCAGTGGCGCGACCGCCGTCGATGTTCTTATTGTCGACTAGTCCACCAGTCTCTTCGTAAATGATCTCTTCGCCTAGTTCTTCGGCGACTTTGGCGTAATCGTTGTCGGAGGAAGATAATATCTTCTCGACTCTGGATACTGTCTGGCTAGCGGATGAGTCGATCGCCATCTCGACTTTGGATTTTATCAGAGTAAGGTAAAGCATACGCTCGTACTCGGAACGGTCAAGGCCAAAATTATCTTTCACGATCTTAAGGAAGCTTTCTTCGCTACGATCAATACCACCAATCTTGAGATGACGGTCAAATTCGGTCGCCACTTCTTCTGGCGTAACAGTGATACCTTGCTCTTTGGCGAGCTTCAAGGCATAGGTGTATTTCTCTGCTTCAGTGAGAGCGGAAAGCTTATATTCGGTGCGGAGTTCATCGGCGGAAGCTTCATCAAATTCGCTACCTGATTGGCGTTCGATGGAAGTCATGCTACTGCGATAGAACATGAGGTAATCGGAAAACCTGGTGTCTTCGCCGTCGACATTGGCGACTGGTATCGGAAAAATCTCGGTAATATGAAAGAGCAGATCGTCAGTCATGCCAAAACGATAAAGAGCTAGCCACCCGCCCACACCGATAAGGGCCGTGACAACGAGTGCGATGAGAATGGTGTTGATCACGATGCGGTGCCTGGTCCATTGTAATGGGTACTTGAATTTGCGCCCTTGGCTCAGAACCTCCTCGCGACGCTCTTCGACCTTTTCTTGTTCAGTCTTTTTTGATTCTTTCTTCTTGATTATAGCCATATTATATCCTGGTGACCCGGGTGCGAGTCGAACGCACAACCTTCTCCTTAGGACGGAGCTGCTCTATCCATTGAGCTACCAGGCCACTTGTGTACATTATAACACATTGTGCTATAATTGTATTATGCATAAGGTTAAACATGTAGTCTTTATTATCTTATTCTTGGTGGTAACAGCCGGGATGGGAGCAAGTGTTTATTTCTCGATCCAGGGCGAAAAGGATGCGGATTATGTGGTTGAAACAAATGCCTTTTTTGCGCCATTTGAATTCTATGAGAATAGGCAGATCGTGGGGGTTGATGTAGATATAGTGAATAGAGTGGCAGATAAATTGGATAAGACTATCCAGCTTAAAAATGTAGAATTTGATGTAATCATCGACAATGTAGAAGCGGGGCGAATAGCGGACGCGGGAGCTGCGGGTCTAACAATCACGCCGGCACGAGAAGAAAAAGTTAACTTCACGATTCCCTACTACACTTCGGTACAATATGTAATCTTTAATCGAAGTATGCCACCTTCTTTGCGTGATGACCATGTAGTATGGGAGGCTTTAGAGGGAGCGAGAGTCGGTTCGCAGATTGGTAGTACTGGATATCTATTTGTGGAGGATGAGATAGAAAATGGGGTACTGTCTGGGACTGGCGCTACGATCAAAGGTATCGACTCGCACCAGCTAGCTGCAGATGCTATTAATTCGCATATCGTAGATTATGCTGTGGCAGATGAACTGGCAGCAAAGTTTATCATCGAGAAGAATCCTGAGTTGGATGCTTTGCCATTATATTACTCTGGGCCGACGCGCGAAGAAGATTACCCTGTAGAGGAATCGTATGCAATAGCTGTTAATAAAGAACGCCCTGAACTGCTGGAAGCTTTTAACGAGGTGCTATCTGAAATGTTGACCGAAAACGCTGAAGGAAAGACTGAAATAGATAGATTAGTATTAAAATATATGGGGCTTAGTGATGAATAATTTCTTTTCAAAAGTAGCGGAACTATTTAGTGCACCGGAATATATTGATTCCCTACTACATGGTTTTCTATTAACTATACAAGTATCGTATTTTGCGATATTGATCGGCATCTTTCTTGGTACGATCATTGCGCTGATAGATACAGCTAAGCCATCGAAGTGGATGGTGATTCCGAAATTCATCTGCCGAGTGTATACGACGATCATCAGAGGAACACCGATGGCGCTACAACTATTTATCATGTTCTTCATTATCTTTGCAATTAAGGGGTTCCCGAGTATTATTATCGCGATAATCGCTTTTGGGCTAAACTCAGCGGCTTACACAGCAGAGGTAATTCGTGGTGGTATCTTATCTGTAGATATCGGCCAGACTGAGGCTGGAATGGCGCTCGGCTTATCGCGCAGAACGATCTTCTTTAAGATAGTGGCGCCGCAGGCGATCAAAAATATTATCCCGGCACTTGGTAATGAGATTATTACCGTGATCAAGGAGACTGCTATTGTAAGTATGGTAGGGATGTATGACCTTAATATGGCTGCTAAGGATATTGGTTCTGGCCAGAATATGGCAAGCTATATCGTGCCGATGTTTGTAGCAGCATTGTTCTACTTGGCAACGATTTACCTGATCACCTTCATCGTAAAGAGGATTGAAAAAGGCCTAAGGCGTAGCGATTTAAGGACGGAGGAATAATGGAGAATAAGAATACTGATCTTAAGATCAAGAAACTACACAAGGCTTTTGGTAAAAATAAAGTCTTAAATGGCATTGATTTTGAGCTTGTGGAAGGTGAGAGAGTAGTGATACTGGGGCCATCAGGCTCTGGGAAATCCACTTTCCTACGTTGCATCAACTGGATGGAGGAACCAACTTCTGGTGAAATCTACTTTAACGGTGAGCTGGTGACGGAGAAAAATATTCGCCGAATGCGACGAAATATCGGAATGGTATTCCAGCATTTTAATCTGATCAATAATCTTACAGTAATGGAGAATCTAACTTTGGCTCCATTAAAACTTAAAATAATGGACCGCGCTGCTGCCGAAAAGAGGGCTAAGGAGCTTCTCCGACATATAGAGCTACCGAATAAAGCCGATGCTTATCCTGCTTCCCTGTCTGGCGGGCAAAAACAACGTATTGCGATCATTCGGGCAATGATGCTCTCGCCTGAAGTCTTATTATTTGATGAGCCTACTTCGGCACTTGATCCGGAATCGATTGAGGATGTCTTGTCTTTGATCCGTGAGTTGGCTGACCGTGGTATGACGATCATGATCGTGACGCACGAAATGAGTTTCGCAAAAGAGATCGCTACAAGAATAGTCTTTATTGACAAGGGACGGATTATCGAAGAAGGCGAGCCAGAAGAGTTTTTCTCGCATCCAAAAACTCCCAGAGTGCGAGAGTTCCTAAAGAAAGTGCTGTAAATATTGACATTATTGCTTATATATGGTATAGTTTTTGTATAGACGTTTCACGTATGTACTTTAATAAGGAGGGGTGAGAAATGAGTCGAAGCAAGTTGATTTCTGTTTTCTTAGCAGTAGTGTTAGTTCTATGTTCAACAGTCGGTGCCTTCGCAGCAAGTCCGTATAAGGATGTGACGAAAAAAAGCGTAGGTAAGAGTGCGTACAATGCCGTTACCTTTATTAAGGCTCATCATGGCTACAAGCATGTCATAAAGGGTTCAAAATTTAACCCTAATAAAAAGATGACGAGAAGAGAGTTCCTGATAGTGCTAGGTAATCTGTACGGTTACAGTAAAGTGCCTGTATCGCTAAAGGATATCCGTTATGCGAACAGTGCCGTAACTGAGGCGTATGCTTGCAAAAAGATGGTCACCTTAGCGAAGAAAGGCTTCGGTATGACTATTACCTGGAATGGAGGTAAAAAGAAGTTGTCAAGGGCCTTGGCATCGCAGTATATCAAGTCGCTGATCGATTTCGATAAGGCGTTCGTGCCTAAGAAATAACTTTCTCCATTAAAAAGGCTGAGCATTATGCTCAGCCTATTTCTTTTCTATATTATTAGCGAGTATACTTTTCGTTGAGATCGCTGTAGTCGTATAGCTCGTTGGCGTTGAACCATAGGTCGATCTCTTTCTTGGCTTCTTCGATAGAGCCAGATGCGTGGACGAGATTTGGCACGCCAGTGCCTTTAGCATCAGAATAACCAAAGCTCATATGAGAATAATCGCCACGGATGGTGCCCATTTCAGCGGACTTCGGCTCGGTCGGGCCAACGATCTTGCGGACCAAAGGCTGGGCCTCGACGCCCTCTAGCACCATGGCGATAACTGGACCAGTCATCATGTATTCGACATTGTAACGATATGCCTGCTCACCGCGACGAGTGATCATCTGACCAATATCCTCGTAGTGTGCACGGTACAGCTTCTCCTCTGGCATGACCATCTTCATACCGACAATCTTAAGGCCAACACGTTCAAAGCGCTGGATCACCTCGCCAATGATACCGCGCTGGACTGTGTCCGGCTTCAATACGACTAATGTTCTTTGAATGTAATCTTTCTCTTTTGACATAAAACTCCTTTTTGCTATTATAACATATTAGGGCTAAAAACCTATTCTTTTCTAATGGTATGCCTAGCAAGATTGACTCTAAATATCTGGTATAATAGTCGTATGGATATTTATGATCTGGTGAATGATTTTCTAGAGCATCTGGAGATTGAGGCTGGACGCAGTACTAAGACTATAGATAATTATCGACTGTATCTAGAGAGATTCGTAGAGATATCTTGTGATATATTAAATAAGGATACCATCAGACCACAAGACATCACTAAGGAATTGCTGCGTAAATATAGAATAAAATTAAATAGATACGGGTCGGAGAATGGAGATGAAAATCTCAAGGTAATCACACAGACCTACCATCTGATCGCTCTAAGAGGTTTCTTGAAATATTTGGCAAGGAGAGATATCAAGACGCTAGATCCTTCCTTGGTTGAATTGCCGCATGTGGTGCGAAAACAAGTAACATTTTTACATTTTGATGAAGTCGAAGATATGTTGGAACAGATTGATACGTCAACCGAGTCTGGTCTGAGGGATAGAGCGATTATTGAGCTCTTGTATTCGGGTGGGCTACGCGTGTCAGAGCTAGTGGGGCTTAATCGTGATTCTATCAATCTAGAAAGACGAGAATTTATGGTGCGAGGTAAAGGTTCGAAGGACCGCCCGATCTTTATCAGCGAGTCAGCCGCTGATCGGGTACGTGATTATCTGGATGCGCGGACCGATTCCCTGCCGGCTTTATTCTTGAATAATTCACGTAATCTACAGTCCGTAGATACTTCGGGTGATTATAGACGGATTACGGCGCGAAGCGTGGAACGAATCGTTGAAAAATACGCTAGGTTGGCTGGTATCACAAAGCATGTTTCACCACATACCTTGCGCCATTCCTTTGCTACAGACTTACTAATGAATGGAGCTGATATCCGTAGTGTCCAATCTATGTTGGGACATGCCGATATCTCCACCACTCAAATCTATACCCACGTGACTGATCCGCACCTCAAAGAGGTGCATGATAAATTTCATTCTGAGACGAAATGACTATTTGAGTGCATCTGGGTCGTAAAGGCGAATAACTGTAGAAATAGTAGAAGGCTCTTCAGCATCTGTGCCGTACCAGCAGGTACGAATGTAGAAATCGTAAAATGCAGAGGTGTCCTTGATTCGCTCTGTATCTAATTTGTCAGTATTGTAAAGTTTGGTGGTCTCCTTGTCTTTGACAGCAACTATATAGATTCCCTCTGCGCGGTATAGCTCGCTGTAAGTGCTGGAAGTATCTGCGAGGCCACTTTGGTCGTCGTTTTGATTAGGGCTGTTGCCATAAATCAAGCGTGGATAGGTGGAGGCTTCGTGGAACTTATTATTGTTGAACCCGACGATAGCGTCTTTGAGATCTTTATCGCCAAGCTTTCTAGGGTTAATGATGAAAGAGTTTGTATTGTGTGCATATGGGTCAGATGAATTAACTTGACGATATAGATCTTGACAGGAAGTGGGCTCAAAATGAGTGATCGCTTGTTTGGCTTCATCGGTCTTATCTTCTAGATTGATCGCACGACCGGCGATATCTTTCCAAAGCTTGATGATGGGAGTTTCTTTGTTCTTAGCATTTTTACTAGCAACGTATGAAGAGTGGATGAATCTGAGAGCTTCGGCTTGAGTGTCTATCTCTTCGCGTGCGAGTGTGGTCTCTAGGGCGGCTTGGGCACTGGATGTACCACCGCTCATCACGGCAACAACGGCGACCGCTACCATAGAAAAAATACCAACAGCTAGTACTACTTCGATCAGCGTGTCACCCTTTTTATACTTCATATGCTTATTATATCATGTGTGGTCTTTTCTGTGCAAAGAAAAATGAGAAATACTACGAAGAGCTCCGTTTATGTTCTTCCCTATTTATAATAGGCTGAGAAAGAAATTGGAAAAAGTGTAGGTGATGGTAAACGAGACTACGAGGAAGGGCCCGAGATAGATCTTGGCATGTTTCTTTTTGCGGAGGATGGGATACATGACAAGACAGGCGATCAAATTGGCGATAAATAATGCGATGAGAGATAGCCATGGGTGGATAAGAGCTAGAGCGATAGCGAGGCCAAGTAACCAATCTCCATCACCAACCCATTTGCCTTGACTGATCTTGTAAAGTAGAAGATAGAGACCGCTGAGAATAAGGATCGATAATAGCGGGTTATAGATAAGAGAGGCTGTAAATCCTGATGTTTGGATCTGAGATATAAGCTTAATTGCCAATACAATAATAGATAAGAAAACGGAGATGACGAGATACCTGGTCGGTAGTTCACCGTAGAGGCCATCGTATATCGCGAGAAATGATAAGCAGATGGATAGTAGCAATAAGACTGCGAAGCTAACCCATGTGACTAAGTTGGCGCTCTGAATGTCGATGGTTGTACCCAGGGCAAGGAAAGCGAGGGCCAGACCAAGCTCAGAGAGGAATTCTGCTATGCCGATCTTGTGGTGGCACTTACGGCATTTGCCTCGCAGTAGTAGCCATGAGACAATTGGGATATTGTCGTACCACCTTAATTGATATTTGCAGTGTAGACAGATGGAGCGAGGCCCTAGGTCTTTGGCCTTTTTCTGCGACTTCAGATGCAGCCGACGAGTTTGGCAGCAAAGAAAAGAGCCGAAACAGGCACCGAGGATAAATAAGAGTATTAGAAACCCAATCTGCATAATAATATTTTAGCATGTCAGGCTTGATTTTAGCGTAAAATCCTCTATAATAAGCATAAGGAGAAATATGAAAAAGGGTGCAAATAAGGAATTCCGGGGGTTTACAATCATTGAAGTATCACTAGTTTTGGCGGTCGCTGGTCTAATATTTTTGATGGTATTTGTGGCGTTGCCAGGACTTCGGGCATCACAGCGCGATGCTGAGCGACGTGAGAACGTAGCAATATTTTTAGAAAGTGTGAAGAAATTTCAGAATAATAACCGGGGGGCTCTGCCGACGAATTGGAATGACTTCAAAGAAAAATATTTCAAAGATAAGTATGATCCATCTGGTGAAGACTATAAACTGGAAGTGATCGATTGTAAGGGTACCATCGACGGACCATGTGAAGAAAATTCGCTAATCTCTAACACATATAAAAACTGGCCCAATGATTATAGGCTTATAGTGGTAAAGCAAGCTACCTGCAAAGGCGACCAAGTGGTGGGGACAAAAAATCCACGCAAGCTCGCTGTGCTAAATAAGCTTGAAGGGGCTGGGGTATATTGTAGTAATACATAGTATTTGGCTTTTTTCTATAGATAAAGAGAAGGCTAGCAAGAAACCAGTATAAAAAATAAATCGGGAGTCGATCCCGATTTATTTTTTATACTATGGCTCCGTTGGAGCTATATCATATTCTACTGATCGTCGATGCAGTAGGTACCAGCACCTTCGAGGCGGTAAAGAACTGCGAAGTGTCGCTTTTCAGATTTAACAACATATTCACCAGAGCATCTTGCGCCTGGGACAATGTAAACTACGTGTTCCGAGAAAGGCGAGTTGCCTCCAATTGTGTATCCGGTTTGGCCATCAACAGTGCCATTGACAAGCTTATTGTTGTCATTAAACTTTGCTCCGTTAGGACCAGTACTGTTGACCGCCCAGTTTGGAGTAATTACCATGTTGTATGGCTTACCATCTGGATCTTGGAATTCATTTTTCTTGTTGGTTTCAGAAGCGCCGGGGTTCATATAATCACGAACAAAGGTACATGCCAATGCACCACCGCCCGAACATCCACTAGAGAAATCCTCAGTCGCAGTCCATACGGAAGCACTGGCTGTATTAGGAAGGTTATTCGTATCGCTGCTGTGATTGGTCTGATACTGCACTAACGATGTGTCTACGCGAGACATATCGTTACGACGAGCCGTATCACGCTGTGAGCGCTGAAGCGCTGGAAGTGCGACGAAGACCATCAAGAAGATAAGACCTGCGATAGCGAGCACAAGCACGACCTCGATGATGGTGAAGCCCTGTTTACTATTGGTATTTAATTTTGCCATAAATAAATCCTTTCTAGATTTTATCCTTATGCTTATAATATACCAAATATCTTGAAATTGCAAGTGCCTATGTGCCGACGGCGTTGACGAGTGAGTAGATTGGGAGAAGAGTACCGCCAACCACTACGCCGATGAGCCCAGCCATGATGACCATGAGGATTGGTTCGATCATGGTGGAGATGTTATTGATCTGTTCATCTAGTTCGTTCTCATAGACTTGAGCGGCTTTGCCGAGCATCTCGTCGATCTTACCGGATTCCTCGCCGATTGAGGCCATCTGTGGAACTAGTGGGAGCATGTAATTACGGTCACGAAGCGCCTCGGAAAGAGCTTTGCCGCCTTTGATGATCTCCGTGGCTTTGGCGTATTCTTTTTCTACTACTACATTTGAAGTGGCGTCGATGGCAATCTGGACAGAATCAAGCATCGGCACACCAGTCGCTAGCATCATCTCGGCGGTGCGGGCGAAGCGAGAAACATAAAGTTTGCGGAATAAACCACCGAAGATTGGGACATTAAGTTTGAATGTGTCTGCCACCTCGCGCCCGGCTGGAGTATGTTTGACTGCATACCAGATTGCACCAGCAATAGCTGCGATGACAATTGCGACTAGCCACCAGAAATTGCCGAAGAAATCAGAGAGATTGACTAGGAACTGAGTAAGGCCAGGTAGCTCTTCACCCATGTCCTCATAAAGGTTCTTAACTTGTGGCACAACCATGATCATCATGAAAGCGAGAACAGCGATGATTACTACGAGGATGATGGCAGGATAAACAAGAGCGCCTTTGATCTTACTCATCATGGCGGCGTCTTTTTCTTCCTGATCGGCCAGACGCTTCAAAGCGAGGTCGAGAGTACCGGAAGTCTCACCGGCTTTGATTAATGCTAGGTAAACACCATTGAACGTATCAGGGTACTGAGAGAATGAGTCGTGGAGAGTCTTACCAGATTCAACATTGGCGAGGATTTCTTCAACAATGGCCTTCATGGCTTTGGCCTGGGTCTGCTCTGCAACCGTACGAAGCGAGGTAGCAAGTGGCAGGCCGGCACCAATCAACGTAGATAGCTGTCGAGTGAAGGTGATGCGGTCTTTGGTGGTGATCCTGCCTTTACCGCCAAATAATCCAGTTCCCTCTTCTGTAACTGTCTGCGGAATATAGCCTTGCTCAATCAAAAGACGACCAGCTGTTTGCTCGTTCTCAGCCTGAATATTGCCCTTAATGACCTTACCGGTCTCTTTTTCTTTGGCTTTGTAATTAAACCGCTTCATGTTAGCCCTTTACTAACCGGTTTAGTTCGTTGATATCTACAGCAAATTCGCGGGCAGAATCGTAGGAGATGACGCCAGTCTGGACTAATTTTGCTAAAGTACGGTCCATGGTCTGCATACCTTGATCAGCACCAGTCTGAATCGCGTTGTCAAGCTGATGAGTCTTGCCATCACGAATTAGTGAGCGAATGGCGGAATTAGCAACCATGATTTCAGCAGCCACTACGCGTCCACCGCCGATGGCTGGCACGAGACGCTGAGAGCATACTGCCATCAACATATTAGATAGCTGAGTGCGAACCTGAGGTTGCTGATGGGCTGGAAAGACGTCGATCATACGGTCGATAGACTGAGCAGCCGAGTTGGTGTGAAGTGTGGCAAAGACAAGGTGACCAGTCTCAGCAATGGTAA
>JAZQBP010000028.1:0-23685 GCA_045545815.1 Candidatus Nanosyncoccus sp.
ACTAAGCTCAACGAACCAACAAGGCTTAGTCTGGCTGTAGTGATCATCTTGTTTCTTGTTTTACTCATTTGCTCCTTTCATTTTTCTTGATTTCTCTTCTTTCTTCATCTTTCGATAGCGTCGTTTCATCTCATTTTCCGCTAGACTCCAGCGACGCAACGCACCATTCTACCGTTGTACTTGGTGCCGCCGTTCGTGCCTGGGTTGACGCTGCTACTGCTGAAGCCCAGGAGGTACGCGTAGCCGCTACCGTTCGCAGAGGATGACCAATAGTAGCCGTCCGAACCACGATTGCTCACCGACGAACCATACATGTTGCCGGAAGAAACAAAGTTATTTGGATATGAGCGCCATCTGTTAGATGCTTCTGCGGTAGATTGAGTTGCTCCTGTACCACCCATAGATACGTCTAATGCTCCAAATTCTGCCGTAGCACTTCCTCCAGCAGGTAAGTGCCATCCTGCAGGACAAATATCGCCTGGAGCGGTGTATCCACTACCATAGGAAGAGCCGTATTTACCATGTCCTGCTGTAGCTGAGTACCAGTTGTAGTAATTACCGTAACTATATACGTTACTGGATGCACTGTAGCTTGATGCAGCGTTGCTGGTGAAGAGAGTAGTATTGTTAGTGGCTAGCATGGATTGGTCGTCACAGTTTGATGAGTCTGTAGTACACCAAGCAGCAGCAGTTGGATCTGTGGTAGCGGAGAGGTGGTTAGAAGTAGGCTTAGTATCACTATTATTAGCTGAGCTGTACCACCATGAGTTGGCGAGAGGAAGTAATGGGTTGTGAGTGTTAGTGCTGGATAATTCTATGTTATTGTTACTTGCATCTTTATCTGCTAGTCTTAAGTTTTCTATCATCCAGCATTTACCGTCAGCGAGTTTAGCTACAGCATAGGTATTACCATCTCGCTCATCAGTAAGAGCGGTAGTAGTGCCTTGAGCTAGGCTAGAACAGCCGTCCCAGTTCTGGAGTGAACCAGTAGATTTGATCCATACGGCATAAAGTGATAGACCGTTTGTCTGTACATCAGCTGGAGCGGTGATAGTTTGGTTAGGACCATAGTAATTGCCGGAATAATCAAAAGCATCATTCCAACCTGCGAAGCCATAGCCATCTCGTTTGAAGTTGCTGGCCCGGAGAGTGGCACTTTCCACATATTGACCAGGTAAGTCTGGGAGTGTGTTAATGTCTATTACCTGACCATCTACTACACAAATATTAGCATTATCCGTATAAGTATTACAGCTACTCCAATCTTTAGCAGCTAGAGACTGTTCTCCCATCTGTCCTTGCACGGAGCTGGTATTAGGATGGTAGACGATCTTACCTGGTTTAGCGGGTTGAGGTTGTAATGGCTCTTCAGAGCTAGGATGAACTAGAGTGTAGATTACTTGTCCTTGGTAAGAGTCTGCTGGTTGGGTTTTAGCTATATAGGCTGCATAAGTAGAAGTAAGAGTAGCTCCTTCTGCAGATGTGCCTAGATCTGTGCCTGAGTCACGATGGGCTACTTTTGTATAGGAAGATGGTACTGATGAATAGGAACCAAAGCCATTATCTAGTGTAAGAGCGTATGTAGCTCCTGAGTTAGCCTCTAGTTTCATGGCCCAGTTGGATATATCAGGACTTCCTGTAGTTGTGGCTGTTCCTGTTACTATCTCACTACTTGTACTACTGCCTATTAGTTTATTATTTCCTAATGTGTCTCCTGTATAGCCATTAGCATAGATAGCAAAACCATTATTATCATTACAGAAGGCTTTAAGTGTAGTAGTACCTATATCTGCTTGATATGTACCATTTACTATATTTGCTGTATGAGAGCCCATGCCAGTACCAGAAAGAGAACAAGATACAGGGACTGAGATATTGACCTCATCTACTACAGATTCATCTTCTGCTGAAGTTGTACTAGATATTAAAAGATTCCCAGAAAATAGCGTCAGAGCTAGTAGGCTAAGAGTGATGCTAGATAAATGCTTGGTCGTCATTAAGTACCCTTCTTGTTATTATATTTATGTTTATTATATCATGTTTTTGGTAAGTGTTTATAGCATTATTTAAATAAAATTTTCTATTGTAACTAGCAATATGAAGTGTTTGAAGAGCATTTGGGTGATTAGGGCTTACTCGTTGGAAAAAATAATATATGTTATAATTGAAGTGTGAAAGAAGACTTAGTTGATATTTATAAGAATGCACGTGGGGTATTGATATTGATGCTAATCAATATGGGGCTGGGATTATTGCTGTTTGTGTTTTCGATGCTGAATCTTAATCCGAATGCTGCGGTGGTGAAGATTGGCTATGGTGATATTGGCGGATATAGAGACGGTACATGGACATCTATGTTAGCTTTTTCTTTGCTGGCTTTGGCTTTTGGGTTTTTACACGGGGTTGTAGCTGTCAGAGTGTATCATAAACGTGGCGTGACGATGACGAAATTTTTCTTGATGACCACGACGTTCTTAATAATATGGACTTTTGTGGTATTGGTGCGGTTGCTGGGTGAGGGTAGTTAGAATGCGACAAAATCTAGAGATTCCGACTGGGAAACGGAGTAGATTATATCGCTTTTTGGAAATATTGCCGGGCTTGATCTCTTATTCGGCGATTATTTTACTATTTGTGCTATCACTGATCAATCCGATCATCGGAAGTATTTATTTGTTTGTGATTATTGCTTCGACTTTGGTGAAGGCGGTGGGTGTGGCTTATCGCACGATTCAAGGATACGAGGTGGTAAAGCGGGCCGGGCGTATTGACTGGCGAAAAAGAGTTGAGGATCTTTCCAACCCACACGAAGCCTACGAGAGACTACATGATGAAGATGGTAAGAGTTATCATTTTGATGAACATGTGGAAAACTTGAAGATTATGGCGGCTACATTGGCGGAATATCCGAAGCCAGAGGAAGTGTATCATGCAGTGATCATGACTGCTTATAATGAGGGGATTGAAGTATTGGCTCCGTCGAATGAAGCCGGGCTGGCTTAAACTTTTCCGATGGAGCGAGTAATATTTGCGCTGGCTTATGAGGAGCGGGGTGGAGCAGAGATGGAGAAGACAGCGCGTGAGCTTGAGAAGCGCTATGGTGATAAGTTTCATAAATTTATGTTAGTTAAGCATCCAGATGGATTATCTGGTGAGGTGATCGGTAAGGGGCCGAACTTAGTGTATGCGGGCGAAACTTTGACGAAATGGGTGGAGAAATCTCACATACCATTAGAAAACGTGATCGTGACTTCGCTTGATTCTGATAACCATATGGCACCAAAGTATCTTGATTCGGTGGCATATGAGTTTATTACGCATCCGAATCGCCAGAGACTGAGCTATCAGCCAGTTTCATTATTTATGAATAATATTTGGGACGCGCCGGCTCCAACTAGGGTGATCGCGGTGTCGAATTCGTTTTTTAACGTGATCTCGACGATGCGGCCGCATCTACTACGGAATTTTGCGTCGCACTCTCAACCTTTGGCGGCTCTGAAGGCAATGGGATTTTGGTCAAAACGTACTATTGTGGAAGATGGACATCAATATTGGCGTTCGTTGTTCTTTTTCCGGGGCGATTATACGGTGTTGCCGATTCGGATCCCGATCTACCAAGATGCTGTGATTGACGAAACTTTTTGGAAGACAGTAAAGGCGCAATTTGTGCAGGTGCGAAGGTGGTATTACGGTGCAAGTGATGTGGCATATGTGGGTGTAAGATTATTCGCGCCTAAGAATAAGCGAGTGATGCCTTTTTGGCAGTTGTGGCCGAAGTTTTGGCGACTTTTGGACGGACATGTAACCCTTGCGATACTTGCGCCGATTGTGGCGTTTGGTGGTTGGGTGCCGATGATCATGAATATGTCGGCTCATTCGATGATCACTTATAATCTGCCGAATATCGTGAGCGTGGTGGAAACGTTTGCTTCGGTGGGTTTAATAGTGTCTATTTTAGTGTCACTAAAGATGTTGCCTCGAAGGCCGGCGAAGTATCGGAAGGGTAAGTCGATACTAATGGTGTTACAGTGGATATTGATGCCAATAACCTCAATACTCTATCAGTCAGTAGCGGCGTTTTATGCGCAGACACGGTTGATGTTGGGGCGCTACATGGAGAAATTCGATGTAACGCGAAAAGTCGTAAAGAAATAACGCTTAACTATTATTGTTTTTGAGTGCGGATTGAAGAACATGGTCAAAAAGACAGGTTACGGTGAGTGGACCGACGCCGCCTTTTTCTGGAGTGAGAGCAGTAAGATCTTGGCGAGCTCGGACCTCGGGAGCAAGATCGCCTTTAAGTACGCCGTCTTCGCTAGCGGTACCAGCATCAACGATCGTAGTGCCTGGGCTGACTAGATTGTTGGTGATGAGGCCGGGCTGGCCGGTAGCTGTAATGATAATATCGAAATCTTTGAGTTTAGAAAGATCGGAACCGCGATGGAAGAGTGTGACATCGTAACCTGAGTCTTGATACATTTTGTAAAGCGGTGCGCCGACAAGTTTACCGCGACCAACGATGGCAATTTTGGCAGTAGATAGTTTAATATCATAGCCGGCTAGAAGCCAATTGATGGCTGTGGCGGTGGCGGAATCGTAGTCAGCGTCTTTGCCGAGTCCATCAACATCCTTTGCTGGAGCGATGAGATCGACGAGAGAATCTGTGGTAGATTTGTCCTTAAGAGGAAGCTGGATGATAATGCCATTTATTGACGGATCTTGATTAGCTTGGTTAATCTTGCTAGCGATTTCGTTGGTGCTTGTAGCTTTGAAGTCTTCGACTGTGATGCCGATATCGGCTCCGTAATTAATCTTGAGCTGGACATATTTAGTAATCACTGGGTTGTCGGAATCACGAATAATCAAAAGCTTTGGCGCGTGCTTCAATGCGCGAGCTTGATGAGCTTGGCGTTCTTTGACGAAGCCGGCTAGTTCTTTGCCATCTAGGAGTTTCATTGTAATTCTACTGGCTCCTGAGCTAACCAGTAGCCGAATTTGTCATAGACTTTGGTGACAATCTCTTCTCTGGCTCTTGCAAGATCGTTGTAGGAAGTGGCGGATTCGTTGATTAGTACAAGGCAGGCTTTGTCGTTGACCCGGATACCATTGATGAGCTTGCCTTTGAAGCCGGCTTGTTCGATTAGCCAACCTGAGTTGATCTTGTTTCCATCTTTGCCGCGGTGGACTGGATAACCTTTTTCTTCAGCTTTTTCGGCGGCGGCGTCATCGAGATAGATATTCTTGAAGAATGAGCCGGCGCTAGCTTTCTCTAGTGGGTCGGGGAGTTTGTCGGCGCGAATCTTGCTGACGATCTCTCTAATGCCTTGGGGACTAAAATCGGTACAATTGTTACTCTCAATGTAGCGTTCGATGGAATTGTAATATGGGCGAGGCATTTGACCTGGGTGCAGTTCGAGGACGATAGATATTACGAAATAGCGATTGCGCTCAGTGGTATTCATGATGCTATGGCGATAAGAAAAGTGAAAATCATCCTTGGTCAGAACTTTGAATGTGCCCGTAGCAGAATCATAGACTTTGGCTTCTACAAAAGTATCGGCAATTTCTTGGCCATAAGCTCCGATATTTTGTACTGGAGCCGCGCCAGCGAGTCCAGGAATCTTGCTTAAAGCTTCAATACCAGTGAGGCCACGTTCGCAGGCGAAGGCGACAACATTATCCCAATATTCACCGCCCATAATTCTGAAAGTATGTGGGCGGTCGCCTTCTGTGATGCCGTGCATACGATTGATGATGATGACGCCTGGGAAACCCTCATCGTGACCGAGGGTATTAGCGCCGTAGCCGAGTACGAAAGTCGGCATATTATTGAACTGGTGGGCAAATCCGTAGGCATCAGCGACGTCTTGCTCGTTTTCTACCTCGAGAACGTAACGAGCTGGTCCGCCGAGACGCATAGTAGTTAAGCTAGAAATTAAAATGTTTTCATTAACTCTCATACCTTGGATTATAACATTTTAGGTGGGGGGTTGCAATTGGTTTTGCCTCGTGATATAAGGGGCGCAGAAGATAGGGTTGGCGTAGTTTTAAAACGTGGTAAGGAGAGAGGAGGGTTATGGAAGTGTTTGAGATTGACTATGTCATAATAAAGCTCAAAAAATCTTCTCGGCCAAAAGCCGAGAAGAAACAATAACTTGAATTGATTCTACCATACATGATTGTTGAAGTCAACCCTATCTTCATTTCTGCAATTATTATATAATCAATAATAGAAAGGTAATACTATTATGGCAAAAAAGGATGCGGTGGAGAAGAAAAATACTAAGACTGAGGCTCAGGACGGGAAGAGTGAAGCTTTGAAGCTTGCGATTTCACAAATCACGAAGCAATTTGGTGATGGTTCGATCATGAAACTCGGTGAAACTCCGAAGATGGATGTGGAACTTTTGCCGTCTGGCTCTTTGTCGCTTGATCTAGCGTTAGGTGGAGGCTGGCCGAAAGGACGAATCATTGAGATATATGGTCCGGAGTCATCTGGTAAGACGACTTTGGCGCTTCATGCGATCGCAGAGATTCAGAAGCAAGGTGGACAGGCGGCTTTTATCGATGCTGAGCATGCGCTTGATCCAGCCTATGCGAAGAAGATTGGTGTGGATACAGCGAATCTCTTGATTTCTCAACCAGATAATGGTGAGCAGGCGCTTGAGATCTGTGAGACTTTGGTAAGATCTAATGCAGTGGATTTGATCGTGGTGGATTCGGTGGCGGCTTTGGTGCCACAGGCTGAGATTGATGGTGATATGGGTGACGCGCAGATGGGTTTGCAGGCTAGATTGATGTCTCAGGCAATGCGTAAACTGACTGGTATCATCTCAAAATCGCGCGCGACAGTGATATTTATTAACCAGATCCGAATGAAGATTGGTGTGATGTTTGGTAATCCAGAGACTACTACTGGTGGTAATGCTCTGAAATTTTATGCTTCGGTGCGTGTAGATATTCGTAGGATTGGTCAGATTAAGGATGGCGATAATATCGCGGGTAACCGTACCAAGATTAAGGTCGTAAAGAATAAAATCGCGGCGCCATTTAGGACGGCAGAGTTTGACATTATGTATAATGAAGGGATTTCAAAGCCAGGTGATGTACTTGATCTTGGAGTTACTTATGGCGTACTAGAAAAGGCGGGAGCGTTCATTAAGTATAATGGTGAGACTTTAGGACAAGGTCGTGAGGCGGTTAAGAAGTTGTTCCGCGAGAAGCCAGAGTTAATGGCGGAGATTGAAGAAAAGGTCCGTGAAAAGGCTTCGGCTAATGCATAAGGATGAATTGTGGCAAGTCTATGCGCCGAATGGTGAGACGATACCTGGTGAAGGCTGGGATTCGGCGCTAGGCAATCCTGAAGTGACTAATGCAGATGCGATTGTGGGGGTGGCGGTGGTATTTTTGTACCGGTTTGATGCTGATGGCCAACTGGAATTCCTGTGGCAAAAGCGGGCTGAGACGATCGATCGATATCCGGGTGATTGGGATATCTCAGCGGGTGGGCATGTGAATCTTGGTGAGACTGTGGTAGAAGCGGCGATACGAGAGTGTCGTGAAGAGATTGGTGCAGAGATTGCACTACCAGAATTAGAGTTTGCTTTCACGAAGTCGTTTAATAAAAATAGGTTTGCATGGATATTCTTTGTAGATTGGACGGGGAAAGATGAAAGTTTTCATTTTGACGATAATGAGGTGTCGGAAGTAAAATGGGTGAAATTGGCGGAAATGGAAGAATTTAGGAAAAAATATGCAAAAGAGCCACTAAAGCGAGACGATATTACATTTTTGAATCTACGTGATTTTTTGGAGATGCATGGATATATACAAGCTTAGCGACGAGATCCCGGAAAAAAAGATTAGTCGTAGGAAAAAGACAGTCGGTTCGGTGGAACTAGCTGATTCGGATGGAAGTTTGAGGATAACCAACCTGAAGCAGGGCGTGAAAAATCCGAACCGTGTGAATGTTTTTGTTAATGATGAATATTCTTTTTCCTTGGATGTAGCGCAGGTGGTAGAGTTGGGTGTAAAGGTAGGGCGAGAGATTTCGGAAGAAGAGCTAAAAGAATTCAAGCGAGCATCGGAATATGGTAAATTATATCAGAGGACACTTGAATGGGTCTTGTCTAGGCCACGTTCACGGCGAGAAGTTGAAGATTATTTGCGGAGAAAGCTGAGGGGAACATCTACCGAAGTTGATCATAGTGACAATGTGGATTTTTCAAAGCAAATCATTGAGCGATTAACGATGCGAGGCTATCTAGACGATCAGAGATTTGCGGAATGGTATGTGGAAAATCGATTCGTGAAGAAGGGTGTGAGCAAGAAAAGACTGAGAATGGAGTTGATGAAAAAGGGGATAGCTAAGGGGGTGATTGATGATGTGCTTGATCGGCGTAATGATGAAGAAGAGCTTATAAAAATGATTGAGCGAAAAAAAGAAAAATACGCTGATACTGATAAATTAATTAGTTATCTTTGTCGCCAGGGGTTTCCGTATGAGCTGGTGAAGGAGAAAGTTCTGAATTGCGAAATGGATTGACAAAATTGGGGATAAAGTCTTCTTTGGCAGCACGAGATTTGAGCGTGCTTTCTTCATCTTTAACGATAATCTTGTAGTCTGTAACTTCGACAATCTCTTTACGAGAGATTACTAGAGTGGAATCATTAAAACTTTTGATTAAGGGGCGTTTGACGATTATCTGGGCCACCATATAATCATCTGACGAGATGGTGAAGTCTAAGATGTGACCGAGTTTTGATCCTTTTTTGGTCTCTACTTTTAGACCAGTTAAGGAAAAGTTTAGTGATAATACTTCTTCTAATCTAACTACATCTGAGGGCGAGACGAGTTCGTCGATGCTATCGGCGACCATGCCAAAATGAGAGTATTCGCGTATTGAATCGGTAGTGAGGTAGTTTGCTTCACGAATGAGTGGGCCAGCTAGCTCGAAAGCGATGATCTTAAAGGTACTGGGATCAACGATAGGTTTGACAATCTGGCCGATTGGAGCGCCAGTTTGCACGCTGAGTACCTTGGTACCTACAAGACGAGTATTTGCCACTAACATAATTCTATTATAGCACAGGCTCGGCGTCTGAAACGTTGAATTGGCCGATCGAGATGCGACGAAGAGCAGTGAGATATGCGCCAGTATTAAGGGCTTTGCCGATATCTTCAGCGAGTGTGCGGATATAGGTACCAGAACTACAATGGACGCGGATTTTGAGTTCCGGGTAATTGTACTTTAAGATATCTATACTATAGATCTCTACCTGGCGAGAGGGGATGTCGAAGTCTTTGCCGGCGCGAGCGAGTTTGTAGGCGCGTTCGCCGTTTATTTTGATGGCGCTATACTTGGGTGGAGTTTGGGTTATCTTGCCAACAAATGATTGACAAAATTCACTGATCTCGGAAGCTCCGCAATGTGATAAATCTAAAGTTTTATCACATTGCTTCGCCCCTTCGGCGGCAAAATCTGAGATTTTGCCTTTATGTTCTTCGATTTCAGTGAATTTTGTCTTTTGTGAGCAAAACTTAGTAATTTCGCCTTCAGGGTCGCCAGTGGTGGAGACGTAGCCGAGTTTTAGAGTGGCTTCGTAGACTTTATCGAGTTTCAAGAATTCATTAGAGCGCTTGGTCATTTTGCCACTAAGAAGGATGAGGAGGCCGGTGGCGAAGGGGTCGAGAGTGCCAGTATGGCCGACTTTGATCTTGTGGCCAAATTCATCGCGGAGTCTTGCTCTAACTTTGGCAACAACACCAAAGCTGGAAATGCCAGCGGGTTTGTCGATCAAAATAATGCGATTTTCATCCATTGCACAATTATAACAGATGTGATATAATGGGGCAATGATAACAAAAGAGAATAAAGACAAGGCTATTGCCAAGGTTGCCCGCAACAAGGCTGACGTTGGTTCTCCTGAAGTTCAAGTTTCAATCTTGACGGAGCGCATCAAAGAAGTGACTGAGCACGTTAAGAACAACAAACATGACTTTATGGCCAAAAGAGGTTTAATGCAGATGGTAGGGAAGCGTAAGAAATTGCTTCGCTATCTCGAAGAGACTGATTTTGAGCTATATAAGAAGACCATCAGCAAGCTCGGCCTCAGGAAATAAATTTTGGCAAGCTACTTCGTTAGCGTTTGCGCTACGCAGGAGACGTACGATTAGTACGTCTCCTTTGCGTTGCTCAACGCTGCCTCGTATCTTGCTCAAAATTAACTTTCTGGAGTAAATCTGATATTGAGAAAACCCGCCTCGATGGGGCGGGTTTTGATTAGAATGATTAGAATGGAACTTCGTTGAGCTCCTGCTGATACTTTTTGACAAATTCTGCGATGTCTCCCAAGGATAAATTGTTCTCTTTCAGAGATACATCTAAATTGACGACATTGTCTCGTCTCGGATTTAATGTTGTCTTGAGCGACTTGCCGGTTTCGCCGAATAGTGTTGAGGCGTGGAACGCCGCTGATACTCTAGCAACTAGATGCTGCGTATCATCATTCTCGCTCTCTTCCGGAATGGCTTTGAGTTTTAACTCAATGCCTGTAATCTTGCGGTTGTCATCGTAGCGGACAACTAAATTTACGATATTAATCATTCGGACCCTCCTTTTAAGGTGCAATAAGATATGACTATATTATAGCATATTTTGCTGAAAAATGCAAGATTTGGTATAATTATAATAACATTAACAATAGGGAAGACGGCAGATATTGCTTGCTAATTTATCAAAGTCGCACATCTCGGAAGCTCCGAAATGTGATAAATCGGAGATTTTATCACATTTCTCCGCCCCTTCGGCGAAAAAATCAGAGATTTTTTCTTTATGTTCCTCGATTGCGCGACTTTGATAAGTTGGCTAATGATACCTGAAGTTTTCCCAAGAAAGGAATATTTTTATGGACATTATCAACCCTAACGGTAAGAAAACATTGCGAGTTTCTACGAAATGGTTAGGGCGTGAGCTTACTCTAGAGGTGAATAGGGTGGGCTTTCGCACGACCTCTTCGGTTTTAGTGACTTATGGGGACACTGTGGTCTTAGGGTCAGTAGTAGTAGGAACTAAGCCTGTGGTGCAAGATTTTTTCCCGTTATCAATAGACTACGAAGAAAAATGGTATGCGGCAGGCAAGATCTCTGGCTCTCGCTTTATTAAGCGTGAGGGTAAGCCGGCTGACGAGGCAGTACTTGTGGGTCGCTTGATCGACCGACCGATTCGCCCACTTTTCCCGAAGGGTTATAGGCAAGAGGTACAGGTGGTATGTACAGTACTTTCGATGGATCCAAATTTCCGTCCAGACTGTGTGGCGATGATTGCAGCTTCAGCGGCATTAATGAATGCTGGTGTACCGTTTGACGGTCCAATCGCCGGTATTCGAATCGGCCGAATCGGCGGTGAGTTTAAGGGGTTCCTCAGCCCAGAAGAACGAGAGCTGTCACCGATGGATCTAGTAGTGGCTTGTAAAGATGGTAAGGTGATGATGGTGGAAGCTGGTATGAAGGAAGTGCCGGAAGAGACTATTATCGAGGCGATGCACTGGGCAGTGAAAAATGTACAACCGGTGCTTGATTTGCAACGTGAGTTAGCTGAAAAAGTTGCTACACCTGCTCGAGAGTATGAGCTAGTCTTGCCAGACGAAGAGATAATCAAAGAAGTCGAGAAATGGACTGATGGCAAATTTGGTTCCAAAGTACGTGGTAACGTAATGGAGCGTGCACAGATTTTAGATGATATTAAGTATGCAATGCATGATGAATTTGCGTTATCTAAAGGCCAGGGCGAGACAGATAATGAGAAGGTGGAGTGGTATGACGATAATTTGCGTGATGTTTACGACCAGGCGTTTGAACTAGCTTTGTTTAAAGAGGTGCGACGAGGTATTGTGGAGGAAGGTGTAAGACCGGATGGTCGAAAACTTGACGAAGTACGACCGCTAAGCTCGCAAGTAGGGATTTTGCCGCGTGTACATGGTTCCTCACTCTTTACTCGTGGTGTGACGCAGGCGATGAATATCGTAACTTTGGCGCCTTTGTCCTATGCACAGGATGTGGATACGATGGAAGTGACGGATGGTAAGAGGCGCTATATGCATCATTATAATGCTCCTTCATATACGGTAGGCGAGCCTGGAAGAATTGGTTCTCCGGGGCGACGCGAGATCGGGCATGGCTATCTAGCAGAGAGGGCATTGCTTCCAGTGCTGCCTTCGGAAGAAGAATTTCCATATGCGATCCGTTCGGTGACTGAGATTATGTCGCAGAATGGTTCTACGTCAATGGCGGCAACTTGTTCATCGTGTATGGCTTTGATGGACGCCGGCGTACCATTGAAACGACCTGTTTCGGGTGTAGCTATGGGACTAATGGTAGATGTACCAAAAGGTCAGCCAATTGAAGCCTCGGATATTGATAAGGCTTATGTGTTGACGGATTTGATGGATGCGGAAGATTTTGCTGGTGATATGGACTTTAAAGTGACTGGTACGACTGAAGGTGTGACGGCGCTTCAGATGGACATGAAGGTACATGGTTTACCAGTGGAGATTATGGAAAAGGCATTGAAGCAAAGTCATGATGGTAGAATGTTTATATTAAAGCATTTGACTTCTGTGATTCCGGAGCCGAAGGCGGAGCTTTCTAAGTATGCTCCACAGATCGAGAAGTTGATGGTGAAGCCAGAGAAGATTGGCTCTATCATCGGTAAGGGCGGTGAAACTATCAATAAGATCACGAGCGAGACTGGTGCTGAAGTTGATATTGAGGACTCGGGTCTAGTGACTATTTCAGGCAATGATCCGGAGAAGATCAAAAAAGCACTTGAGTGGGTAAAATCTCTAGTAGAAGAACCAGAAGTTGGTAAGATCTATGAGGGTACTGTGGTATCGATCAAGGACTTTGGGGCTTTTGTGAATATTATGCCGGGAATTGATGGTATGCTACATATCTCGCAGATTCGTGAAGGTAAGAGGCTAAAAAGTGTCGATGAAGTATTAAAAGTTGGTGATAAGGTGAAGGTACGCTTGGTAGCGATTGATCATGGTAAATTATCGTTGACGATGATTGGAGTGAAATAGCATGAATAAGTCGCCGGAATCATTTACGGGTGGGGGCGAAGATGGTGAATCAATCAATGATGGTGTGGTTCGAAAGATTGGCGAGGTAGCACTTCAAGGCTCGTCTTGTGCAGTTGATTTAGTAGAAGATCATTTTCCAGACGATATAAGCCCGAAAGAGCATTTTGAAAGAGGAACAGAGCCGAATCCGCTAAATACGGAAGAGGATTACAGAAAGATGTTTGATCTCTTTCGGCAGGAGAGATTGATCCCAATCCAAAGCTCGAACCCGAATGATCAAAACAAGAATGATATCGAGATTCGTCCATATAGGGAAACAGCTAATGTCTATATTGATAAGACAGAGAAATTGATCAAAAAGTTGGTTGGCGAGGATGAGAAATTGCCTCAAGCGGATGTGGTGATCTATCTGGATAAATCAGCTAGACCGGTGAGTTGGTTCGTAGATGAATTTTGGGAAGATTTTACTGATAAACCTAGGCCAAGGAAAGAGCATCTGGCGATAGATCGGAAGGCTTGGTTTAAATATTTTGATGTTGAATTAGAAATTGGTGAATATATTAAGGGATCTGGAGAGCTTGCGACCTGGGATGAATTGCCCATACAGGATGTCAAGAAGGAAGATATCGAACAACTAAGATGGCTTTTGAAAAATGAAGTAATCACGCATGAAGAGTTGGAAAATGTAATGAATAGAGATGTAAAAACGATGGACAGAATAAAAGGACGAGCTATCGATACTGTTTTAAAAGAGAATAATGTGCAAGAAAGAATTGCGAAAAATGAGATAACTCGCCAAGAATACGAATCGTATATAACAGAGGCTTTAGAGTCTATCAAGATTCTTGATGTCGATCGTGATAGATTAAGAAATATCAATGAAGTTCGCCTTATCGTAGAACGGCTGAGAGGACTTTTTGTACCAGGTGGACTATCAGAGGAAGAAGTTACTTATTCAGAAAAGATTATGGATCGCGAAACTGGCTTAGAAGGGAAGAATATAGTAATAATCGATGAAGTAGCGAGGACTGGAGCGACTGGTAAGGTTGCGGAGCATTTTATAAGCTGGGCGTTTCCAGAAGCAAAGAGTGTGAGCTTTGATGTGTTTTTCGATGATAATAATAATCGACATCCAACGACAAATCAGATGTTGATGATTCCGTTTTGGTATTCATTGGTGCATGACGATGGGGCCGGGCGTGGGATTAATGGGGTTGATCAAGAAACATACAAAAGGAAGTACGAGAGGCAACCAAATAACATAAATCGAGCAGCGGATTTTGGCTCTCTATTTCTCGGAGTGAAAATGGATTATGAAGCTGAAGAAGGCAAGAAATCATTACGTTTACGTGAACAGATCGCAAAGCTGAGAGTCGAGTACGAAAAAGGACATATTAATTAGTAAGAGGCAGGAAAATACCCCTGAAATTCAGGGGTATATAGATCAGTCAAGAAGCGGGCGGGCGCTGGCATAGACTAATATTTCACTTTCTAGTGGTTTATCGAGACGGTATTCGATTTTGATCGCAAAACAGCCATCGACGATGTCGTCGATAAAGCCACGAAGCCATATATAGTTTCTGCCAATATAGGAGCGTCCTTGCACCTCAAACCTGACCTCATCTAACTGGTCAGTATGGAGATTGTATAGGACAATGCTGGTATGGTCTCCCCACTTTTTATCCAAGAGATTGTGTGGAAAATGATCCTTATCAAAACGGTAAAACGTTCCATGGCCATCCATGTATCTAAAATCTGTACGGCGGAGGATCTCTCCAGGCGCCCTCTCTGGTGCCTTGACTTTTCTGAGATGTACTTTCATTTTGCTACCCCCCTTGGTATCATCCAAATGTAAAGTGCATAAATAGGCCTTTTGGCCATATGTGTATATTGTAGCATATTATGCTTATTTTGTCAATATGTTGTTATGCTTATATCGATAATGATATTGGTTTAAATAGGGGTGATTTGATGGTATAATATAGTATATGGACAAGATACGGAATTTTTGTATTATCGCGCATATCGATCACGGAAAGTCAACGATCGCAGATAGAATGATGGAGCTGACTGGCACAGTGAGCAAGCGTGAGATGCAGTCGCAACTACTTGATTCGATGGAGTTGGAACGTGAAAAAGGTATCACGATCAAATTGGCGCCAGTGACGATGCAATGGAAGGGATATACTTTAAATCTGATCGATACTCCTGGGCATGTGGATTTTTCGTATGAAGTGAGCCGGTCTTTGCAAGCGGTTGAGACGGCGGTGCTAGTGGTGGATGCTACGCAGGGGATACAGGCGCAGACTTTAGCGAATGTGTATCTTGCGATTGAACAGGACCTAAAAATTATTCCGGTAATTAATAAGGTTGATCTGCCGGCGGCGGATGTGGAGGCGGTGGCGGCGCAGATCATCAATCTACTTGGATGTAAACGTACTGATATTATTGAAGCTTCTGGTAAAACTGGGAAAAATGTGGATGAAATACTGAATGCCGTAATAGAGAGAGGACCAAGACCAACGACTGCTCTGGGGACGGGGTCGCTTCGGCCCGTCGTTACGGGCGAAGCGCCCCTCGCTCGCTCGGTCGTAACCTCCGCAGCGCCCCAGAGCAGTGATGATCTTGGTCCTCACGCTACAAGGGCGTTGATATTTGATTCGTATTTTGATGATTATCGTGGCGTGGTGCTATATGTCAGGGTGTTTGAGGGGGAGATTAAGAAGAATGCTGAGATATTGATGATGGCGGCGGAGACGAAAGGTCTGGCGCTTGAAGTGGGGGTGTTGACGCCGAAAATGAGTCCGAGAGATTCTTTGAGGGCGGGTGAGATTGGCTACATTGTAACGAATTTAAAAACTACAAGAGAGGCGAAAGTTGGTGATACGGTGACGCTTGCTAAGATGCCGGCAGAAGAGCCTTTGCCTGGATATAAAAATGTCTTGCCTTTTGTGTATGCGGGATTCTTTCCGGTGTCGAATGACCAGTATAAAGAACTGAAAGAGGCGATTGAAAAATTATCTCTGTCAGATTCGGCTTTGAAGTTTGAACCAGAAAATTCGCCGGTGCTAGGGTTTGGGCTAAGGATTGGATTTTTGGGGCTACTTCATATGGATATTATACGTGAGAGATTGGAACGGGAATTTGGCCTGGATCTAATCGTAACAAATCCTTCGACTAACTATGAGGTGGTAATGAATAATGGTGAAGTGCGAGAGATTAAATCGGCCTCAGAGTTACCTGATGCGTCGGAGATTCGCGAGATTCGTGAACCATGGGTGAAGGGCGAGATAATCTTACCGAAGTCGATGATTGGAAATGTGTTGAATCTGATAAATGAGAAACGGGGCCACCAGACGAATCTGTCATACATCGAAGAGCGGGCAGTGATTGACTTTGAAGCACCGATGGCGAACTTGTTGACGGATTTTTATGATCAACTAAAATCAGCTACTTCTGGATACGCTTCTTTTAACTATGAATTAAATGGATATAGAGCCGAGGACTTGGTGCGAGTAGATTTCTTAGTAGGTGGACACAAGATGGATGCGCTTTCGGTGATGGCGCATCGGTCGGAAGCAGATGGGATTGGTCGAGAAGTAACAAAGAAATTAAAAGAGGTGATACCGCGTCAAAACTGGGAGGTGGCATTGCAAGCGGCGATTGGAGCGAGAATCATCGCGCGAGAAACGATCGGAGCATATCGTAAAGATGTGACTGTGAAAATCCATACTGGAGATCGTGATAGAAAAGCAAAACTACTACAGAAACAGAAGCGAGGGAAAGCGCGGATGAAACGATTTGGTAAGATTGATATTCCTTCTGAGGCGTTTACCGTAATGCTAAAACGGGATTAGTAATAGCTAATAGTACTAATTTATTTACATAGAGCAAGCCCGAGAAAGCGACGAAAGGCTTACCGAGCCGAGTACCGGACAGTACCGGGCGCAGGCCCGGCTAAGCCTTGAGGAGCTTTCCCGGCGCGAAGCGAACAGTAAATAAATTAGTATTATTAGCTATTCAGTATTCTGATTTTATTGTTAACGGACGCATTAGAATTATAAGTAACACTGTGATACAATAATGACATGAAGAAAATCAGTGTTATTGTCTGTGCGATGGTGATGTCACTGTGCTTGGCGGGTGTGGCGGATGCGACGACTAAGAAACAGGATGCAGCGATTGTGGATCATTGTGAAGATATTCGTGAATCTTTGAAAAAAGTTCAGAAGGATGATGCTAGAATCAGAGTCTTCTTGGGCGGAAGATACGAGACGATCTTGACGAAATTTATCGTGCCGCTTAATATGCGATTGGTTGAAAATAGTTTGTCGAATGCAGATTTAGTAGAAAATCAGAACGAATTTGCAGAGGCGAAGACGGTGTTTGTTAATGACTATATTGGCTATCAACAGGAGTTGGAGAGCCTAGTGGGGATGGATTGTAAAAATGAGCCAGGAAAATTTTATGACCAGTTAACGAAAGTGCGGCAAAAGCGTAAGACCATCAGACAGGATACGATGAGAATAAGAAGCTTGATTTCGACACATATTAAACTGGTGGATCAGTTGAAGGGGAAATTGTAATGTCGGATAGGAAGATCATATCTAAAGGCGGACGAAATTTAATCATTATGGGCGTAATTTCAATCGTGATTGCAACTGCAACAACTGGAATTAGTCTGGCGATATATCATAATTCTGGGGACATATATTTGGACAGATCGCGGCCGGGATTTTTGCCTGATGAGGAGGAGATTGAAGAAGAGGAAGTTGAGGACGAAGATTATAGTTTTGATAAGAATGGTCCGTTGACGATTGAAGAGATTGAAGAATACATCAAAATGTTGAAAGTTGAGGTAAATATGGTTGACGGTGAAAAGGAGCCTTTTTCAGCAGGAGCCTTGTCTGATACGACGCTTGGCATACCAGCCGCAGAGGAAAAGTAGTGCTTGATTTTTGCCAAGAAAAAGCATATACTAAAAATGGAGATTAGATGAAGAAGCAGAAGAAAATGAATTCTAAAACCTTCGGGGCGGTGGCTATTGCTACTTTTACTATGGCTATGGTCTTGGCTATTATTGGCTTGTCACGATCTGCGGCTGATATCAAAAAAGAGGCAATTGCAAAGACTCCGGAAGCAATACTGGCTAATGCTGGTCTGACGGAAGAAAAGAATGTTTATTTGTCGGTGTCCTATTTCGATCAAAAAGCTGATGAATGTGTGAACCTATATGACGTCTCGGCGCGAAAGGCGCTAGGGGCACGTCAGTTCGAGTGGAGTGAATGTGGTTACTTAAATAAAGGATTGGAACAGGGATTGGTCGGTTTTGAGTTGGATAAGGAATTTTTGCCGGTTGGAAAGAGCGGCGAGTTGACTCCTAATCGTGGGCTAAACGATATGAAGCGATGGTTTGAGTCGGTAGAAGGAAAGAGCGAAAACTATACAGGTGCTTTAAAATTAGAGTATGTTGCTGATGGGGCAGAATTTAGTTTTCAACAAGAAAAGTTTTATCCACTGGATGAGGTAGAGTTCTCGAAGGGCGACGTGGCCAATAGTGACCATCATAACCATCTGTTTACGATGAATTTTGCGGTGCCATTTACGGTACTTGGTAGCGGTGCGGAGAATTTTGAGATCACTGCGGATGATGATACGTTTGTCTTTGTGGGCAATAAATTGGCTGTAGATATGGGTGGCGTGCATGAGGCAACGACTGGTAAGTTCTCTATTCATGAAAATGGGGAAGTCTATTCTGGAGTTCAAGGTGAGGAACTAGCTTATTCTGGTATTAATGTGGAGCCAGGGGAAGGCTCAATTGTAAGAATCTTCCATGCGGACCGTGATTCAGAGGACTCTGTATTTAAGGTAAAATTTGCAGGAATGAATCTTGCGGTGACAGACGAAAAATTGGCAAACCGTAAGGATGATGGAGTACAAATAGCGTATGATCCGACCGACCCGACCTACGTGGCGCCTTTAGGTGAAAGCACTGTAGTAAGGCCAGATAGTACGCGTGGTTTGATTGTGATGGCGACGATTGAAGGTATAATGGTGATTCTATTTGGGGTATTTATGGCGGCTGCGATAAGAAGTGTAGTGAAACGAGAATTGTCTAAAGAAAAATAAATTACTTGCGGGGTGCGCTGATATTGGCCGGCTTCCCATATTCTGGGATGATTATCTTGTGTTTTTTGCCGTGATGGTCAAAAAGTGGTATTTTGAGCTCATGCGCTAGGGTATTGACGATCGAGGCGCCTATGCGAAGGCCAGTGAATGAACCTGGACCAGACATGAAGGTGATCTCGGTAAGATCTTGCCACGTGGAGTGATTATCGGCGAGCCGGTCGTGGATATATTCAAGTAGTTGTTCAGCTAAGTCGTTTGCAAAAATATAGCGATACTCTTTATCGTCTATACGCAGAATCGTTTCAGGCGTGCTAGTGTCTAGATATAGTTTCATGTTATAATATTATATAATGAATATAAGATCTGAACAAGAGATGTTGGAGCTTGGACGGAGATATGCGTCTGATCTAGTATTTCCTGCTGTAATAGAATTAGTCGGAGATGTGGGTGCTGGTAAGACTACTTTCGTGAGGGGGTTAGCGGAAGGTTTAGGAGTAAAGGAGCCAGTGACTAGTCCTAGTTTTACCATTTCTAAGACTTATGCCTTACCAGAGGGTGGAAGACTGGTACATTATGATTTTTACCGTTTACCAGAGCCTGGGTTGATGGCTGACGATCTTGCGGAGAATCTAGCTGATGAGAAAAATGTTATAGTGATAGAATGGGGGGAGTCGGTAAACGATTTATTACCAAAAAAGCATTCACGTGTTGAGATAAAATATAGTGAAGAGGGGAGAGAGGTCAACCTATGAGAATATATATTTCAGGAATAACTGGTACTGGTATGGGACCGCTGGCACTGATGGCGAAGCAGGCTGGGATGGATGTCTGCGGTACGGATTTGGCGCGAGGGGCAATCTACGATGAGATAAAAGCAGCAGGGATTGATTTTGAGATAGGGAAACAGGACGGAGAGTTTTTGGCGCAAAAGTTGGCTGAAGGAATTGATTGGTTTGTATATACATCTGCTTTGCCAGATGATCATGCTGAACTAGTGATGGCAAAAAAAGCTGGGATAAAATGTACGAAGAGAGATGATCTTACTGCGTATTTAGTTGACGAATTGGGGCTTAAGATGGTGGCTGTGGCAGGTACACATGGTAAGACTACTACGACTTCGATGATTGTTTGGACGGCGATTAAGTTGGGCTTACCGGTATCTTATATAGTGGGCACAACTTTGGGGTTTGCTCCGAGCGGAGCTTATCATCCGGGTGATAAATATTTTATTTATGAAGCGGATGAATACGATCGGAATTTTTTGAAATATCATCCGTGGCTGGCGGTAATTCCGGCGGTATCGTATGATCACGCTGATATCTATCCAACAAGAGATGATTACGAAAAGGCATTTTTGCAATTTGAGTCGCAGAGTGATAAGGTGATAAGATTCGTTGATGGTGAAATAAAGCTTGATGATGACGAAATGTCTGGTTATAATGAGAGTGATTTTAAGATAGCTGGAAAAGCGCGAAGGATAGATGCAAGTCTGGCGGCTGAGGCTGTGGAAGAGATGATAGTCGATCAAGCAGAAGAAAGTGAGCTGGCCCTGAGTGCGGATAAATCTAACATTATCGAGATACTGAATGAGTTTCCAGGAGTGGGGCGAAGATTCGAGAGAATTGCAGACGGTGTATATACAGATTATGCACATCATCCTGAGGAGATCGCCGCCACTGTGGAGGTGGCTCACGATGAGGCAAGATTACGTGGCAAGAAGGGGGTGGTAGTAGTGTATCAACCACATCAAAATACGCGGCAGCATGAGGTACGTGATGGCTATCATGATGCTTTCTTGGGTGTAGAGAAATTATACTGGCTACCAACATACCTAACGAGGGAAGATCCAAAACTTGAGATTATCCCACCAGGAGAATTTGTACGCGATTTGGACAATGCGGATATTGCGGAAACTGCAGAACTGAATGAAGAACTGGCGGAGAAGCTACGTGACTTTGTGAAACTGGGATATTTAGTGATCCTGATGACGGCGGGGCCGGCAGATGGGTGGTTTAGGAACGAACTTGGCTAAAATGTTTATATAAAACCATTACATTTTATTGCGATTATGGTAAAATATATATATGGTTGATTCGGGCGGAACTTCCAAACAAGAGAAGAGAAATTTGTTTTTGATTTTAAGTGGTCTAGTTGTTGTTGCGATAATACTAGTGATTGGGATTATTCTTGTGCGTCAGAAAAATGGACAGCCTACAGCTGATACTAGTGAGGACGTGGTGGTTGAATCGTCTCCCGATTGGTATTTAGAAGGCATTGATGAAATCACTGATGGTGTTTCTGTTGATGATGCAATCGTCTTTTTCCAGCAGAGAATTGACAAGGCGGATGATAAAGCAAAGGTTGATCTTTATAATAGAAGGATTAACTACATTACGGACTATACGGAATTTGGAGAATATGCAGATCAGTTGATACAAGATACCATTGCTATAGATGAGATTGAAAAATCGTCTGATTCGGCAGCACAAGTGGTCAATACGGCTGATGCATATGGGAAAACAGATATCGCCGAAGAATATCAACGGATAATGAATGAAAGATTAAAAGCTGAAGGAATACAGACTGAAGGTCTGGAAGGAGTGGGATGAAAAAATATGTAATGTGGGTCGTGGCGATATTCTGCCTGTTTTTTAGTGTTGTGATGATCGATGATGTGAATGCTTGGTCGAAAAAGTCTTGTAAAAAAAATAGTGGGGGGCGTATGCATATTGAGTCGGTTGCATGGGTTTGTACGCAAACCGCCAGCCCAACCTGTGCGCTTTGGATTGGTGGCTCAGATTCTGTAGACCCAGTTATTTATGCGCAGAAGGCGTCTGGGAAGGTTACGATTAGGTTTTACCGGATGTGTATCGGCGGAACTGCTTCTACCAAGAATGTCTGGGTATCTAAAGATAATGGCGCAATAGATGACTCAAGTAATATTAGTGGAGGTACATGGGGTAATCCAAATAGTAAGACTACTACGTTAGATGTAGGTAAATTTATAGTAAAAGGCAATAGCAAACAAAGTACGGTAAATTATCGACAGGTTACTATCAATGGCCAGCTTTACGATGAGTATAGTAGAATAGTAAATGTGAAACGGCAGAATCAATATGCAAGTAGTTGCAGTGCATATAGTGGGGCGTGTGCAGATATGGATGAGACTGTAACAGTGAGAATTCCGGCTGCTCCGCCACAGGTGACATTGACTCTGACGGCTAATGCTATTACTACGGGGGGAGCTTCTATAGAAGCCAATATCAGCAAGGCAAGCGCTACTGTCAATCAAGGAAGTTCAGCTTCGTTGACCGTTAATAATAAAACATATAATGGCTATACTTTTAAAGGCTGGCGAGACACTGTCACTGGTGCCATCGTTGCAACAGGCGCTTCTCGTACTAAGACTATTTCTGCCAATACCACCGTCTATGCCGTATATGAACGTAATACCTTTGGCGGTAGAATAGTATTATCTGGTGCAGCTAGTGGATCTATTCCGAATGGTAGCGGTTACGCTACTTCTAATAGCGGTAGCCCTAAGTATGTAGAGATAAAGAACTGTTCACCTGTTACTGGGTGTAGCGCGGTATTTGAAGATTACGTAAAAAGGATCGCTGGGAGTGGCACAACACCATATACGGTATCTAGGTCCTCAAACCTATTTGAGACTACTAAAGGGATCTCAAATAGTACTAATGTAAAGACGGGCAATTCTGGTAATCCAAATGGTGAACGCGTGGTGAGAGACCCGGGAAGTGGTAGCTATACGTTATATCCTGGCATGGTAGTATGTGAATCATTGGCGTTTAAGGTATATTCTACGGATGCTAATAAGACTACGATCACACTATGTGCTGCTGCTACCGGCAATGCGCAACCACCGGATCCTGGCGATGGTGATACCAGAGACCCATCAAACGACACTTCGCTATACTACATCAAAGTAAAAAATACATCTGTGGGTAAATATAACAAATGGCAAAAAAGAGTGTATGCTAAGCCTGGCGATAGTCTGACTTATATGGCTTCGTATTATCCTTGGTTGCAGTATACTTATGCATTAGTTCCAGGTGCTATTAAGTTTAATTCTACTGGTTCTACATACCCGACCAATGGCAGTGCTAATACAAGTAAGTATCTTGGCAAGGATGCAGGTGGAGTTAGATCTATGTTTAATGAATATGGTAGAGGTATAGGTCTAGGTACTTGGAAGAATGCTATAAATGTGTACGATAATGGCAGTTTTGCCACATCATTTAATAGATCTTATACTAATTATCCACTTGGTGAGATAATGACAGTGAACAAGCCTCATACTGAGCCCAATGACCATGCAGTGTCTTTTGTGGAAGTAGGTAAAAGTCTTGACGAGATCGTCACTACAAATAGTAACGCTAGTACTAATTCTACTCCTACACAAGTGAACTTTAGCTTAAGCGGCTCACGCAGTGTTGCTGATGTTACTACAGG
>JAZQBP010000029.1:0-50051 GCA_045545815.1 Candidatus Nanosyncoccus sp.
TAGAGCAGAGGCTGTACCTGCAGTAGTAGATAGATTAGTGAAGGTCTTAGTACTATCAGAACCATTGACTAGTGCATCAGTACCATTCTTTTGTCCTACTGTAGCAGATAGATTATAGCCATATGATGCATTGGTAGTTACGCCTACACTGATGATGTTAGAATCTGCTGATGAGCCTGGTGTTAGTTCATTGATTACTAGGTCTCCACCTACATTAATGGTAATAGTAGGATTGAAGGTGAAGTTTACTCCTACGCCGGATTGGTAGGTGAGAGCATTGACACTACTTGAAGAACCCATTCCAAAGATAAAGAGGCTGATTAGGAGAGGGGTGAGTGATAAGAGTTTGTAGGGGCTTTGCTTCATAATGATAATCTTCCTATTAGTTTTGCCCTTCTTTGGTCCTACTCATATCAAGAAATAAGTAGATATACCATTACTAAGTATTATATCATACTGGCTATGGTTTTCTATATTTTATTTGATATTTTGACTACGCTCTTCTTGAAGTTCGCCGAGGATTACTGCGAATATCTCTTCGATCGAGGGTGCGGCGTCAATGACTTTTAGGCCGAACTCGTGCGCGATCTTGGGGTAGGCGGCATTGACTTTTTGTTGAAATACACTTGGCTTTTTCTCGAAAGTCTCGGTGGCCTTACCACGGCCAGCTTGACGAGCTAGACGCACTTCGTCGGATACCACGAGTATAAAGCCGTAATCGGGGTGTACATATTTCTCGGGCAATAAGTCTTTGGTGAGACGAATGATCTTTGACCTTGATACTCCTTCGCCATAGCCTTGATAGGCTAGAGTAGACCAATAATTACGGGCAGAAATCACGATCCCTCCGCGTTTTAGTACTGGCTCGGCAATCTTCTTCCAGAGTTCGACACGGGCAGCGGTGAACAACAAGACATTGGTCAGCGGCTCTAGATCGTAGCCACGCGTCAGGATCATGTCGTGCAGATCGTGTGCCTGAGGTAAATCTCCATCGGGCTCTTCAAGCATCACCACTTCGCGGCCCATAGATTCAAAATGTTTCTTTAGTAGCTCGGCCTGAGTAGATTTGCCAGTGCCGTCCTGGCCTTCAATCACAATATACATATCTTTATTATATATGATTCATTTTTTTTCTCAATATTTTTAGTTTTTAAGAAAATGGATTATAATCATTATTATGGCAAAGTTATACTTTAGATATGGAGCAATGGGGTGTGGTAAGACAATGCAACTTTTGCAGGTCGCTTTTAACTATGAGGAGCGCGGGCACAAAGTCTGCGTGATCAAACCGGCCACAGATACAAAGAATGGCACTAAAATCCTGACACGGATCGGGCCAGAACGTGAAACGGATTTTTGTTTCGATCGCAAGACGGACCTCTTTAAGAAAATCTCAGCTGAGTATAAAGATGTGCATTGCGTGCTAGTAGATGAGTCACAGTTCTTGACTAAAGCTCAAGCCGACCAGCTGATGATGGTAACGATCAAATTAAACATCCCGGTGATGGCGTATGGGTTAAGACTTAATTTCCGACGTGAAGATGGTGGTTTTGAAGGAGCCACGAGACTACTTCAGATCGCGCATGACATAGAGGAACTAAAGACTATTTGCGAGTGTGGACAAAAGGCCACCTATAATGCAAGATTCCTTGATGGTAAACTGGTGGCTGATGGCCCAGATGTATTGATCGATGGCACTTCTGAGGTTGAATATCGCGCTATCTGCCCGGCTTGTTATGAAAAATATCTAAATGCTTAAGGACACCATGCACGAGAGCTGGCAATCTTTTCTCAAAACAGAATTCAATAAACCTTATTTTAAGGAGCTGTCAGCATTTCTACATGAGGAATATGAGACAAAGACAATCTTTCCGCGAAAAGAATGGGTGTTTCGGGCGTTTACGACTAACCTTAATGAAGTAAAAGTGGTGATACTAGGACAAGACCCATATCATACGCCTGGAGCGGCGATGGGGTTAGCCTTTTCGGTGCCTAATTCGCAACCAATTCCACCTTCGCTGATCAATATATATAAGGAGATCGATGCGGATATTGGTCATCATGCGAATCCGACCGGAAATCTCGTAAATTGGCAAAAACAAGGTGTACTACTACTGAATACCGTACTTACCGTAGAGGCTCATAAGGCTAAGTCGCATAGTGGCAAAGGTTGGGAGACTTTTACGACCGAAGTAATAAAGTATCTTAATCAAGAAAGAGAACATTTGGTATTTATCTTGTGGGGGCGCGATGCACGCAATAAAAAACCGCTGATCGATGCATCGAAGCATTTGATACTCGAATCGGCACATCCATCACCACTTTCAGCTTATAACGGCTTTTTTGGTAGCAAGCCGTTTTCAAAATGTAATGCTTATTTAAAGCAGAATGGCCTCAAAGAGATAAACTGGTAACTAGACCCACTTGGCAAGCCTGGCGTATTCTTCGGAATCTTTATCGTAGGAGTCAAGTATATCTTCGGTGTAAGTCTTGCCGTTAGTAACATTTAGAGTTTCAACTTCTGGCATGGAGGCGAGTAAGCGGATCACGGCTTCATCGGTCTCGATATTAGTCATGGATTTCTTAGGATCAGTAGAATGCGAATGGACCCTTAGCTCTCTATAGACAAAACGTCGTATGCCGGCCTGCAGGCAATATTTAAGACAGTTTTCACAGGTAGCAACACGATTATATATAGTACACCCTGTGAGATCTTGGTGTGCGTAGATCACGGCGTTCATTTCAGAATGGATGGCGAAGTAATACTTCATTGGCCGCTCGCTCAAAGTCATCTTGGACTCGTCGGCGCCTTGCACCATGCCATTATAACCAAGCGAGACAACTCGCTTTTTTTGATCTACTATTACGCAACCCATTTTGGATGATGGGTCTTTAGATTTCTTCGCCACAGTCTCGGCGATATCTAAGAAATAATTATCCCAATCTTTTTGACTACTCATATAGTCATTATACCATAGCTTCGGGCTCGACTTTTTGTGATAATTATGGTAAAATTACACCTATGACTTTGGATAAAAATAAGATTCGTAATGTAGCGATCATCGCCCACGTAGACCATGGTAAGACCACTTTAGTAGATGGTCTACTTAAGCAGTCGCACACTTTTCGTGATAATCAGGCTGAGATGAACCAGACTTTAATCATGGATTCGATGGATCAGGAACACGAGCGCGGTATCACTATCACTGCCAAGCAAACATGTGTTTATTATGATGGTTATAAGATTAACATCATCGATACGCCAGGCCACGCTGATTTCTCAGGCGAGGTAGAACGTACTCTTAATATGGCTGATGGCGTATTTCTAATCGTTGATGCCCAAGAGGGCCCGATGCCGCAGACTAAATTTGTACTATCAAAAGCATTAGAGCTAAATCTAAAACCAGTAGTGATCATTAACAAGATCGACAAACCGGCAGCCAGGATTGAGGAAGTACTGTCAGAGGTTGAGAGTCTATTTTTGGAGCTTGCTACTGATGAGTCGCAATTATTCTACCCAGTTTATTATGCTGTGGCGCGCGAGGGCCGCGCAGGGAAGACTACCGACCTTGACGATGACCTGCACGTAATATTCGAGTCGATCATCAATGACATCCCGGCACCATCAGTGGACTCTGATTCTGATTCTGCTCAGCTACTTGTTGCGGCGTTGGCTGGCGATAATTATCTTGGTAAATACTGTATCGGTAAGGTCTTTCGCGGGAAATTGAAGAAGGGCCAGACTGTCTCAATTTTGCGAGTGAGCAATACTTCCGACGAGGGATCTTTCGCGACGACGGGAGCGAACGAAAGCGACGAGCCCCGTGACGACGGGCGCGAGGAGCGATGCCCGAGTGGAAGTATTGTCACGAAGCAAAAAGGGAAGATTGAAAATCTATTCTCTTATAGAGGACTTAGCAAAGAAGAGGTACCAGAGGCAATTGCCGGAGACATCGTGGCGATCACTGGTGTAGCCGAGGCAAATATTGGCGATACGATCGCAACCGGTGATAACCCTGAGGCTTTGCCGACAATCGAGCTTGAAGCGCCAACTTTGTCTATCTACATCGGACCAAATACCTCTCCGCTTAAGGGGCGTGAAGGTGAATTTACGACTTCACGACAGATCGCAGAGAGACTGGAGCGTGAATTAGAGACTAATATCGCTCTAAAGATTGAGCCGGACGGCTTAGGCTATAAGGTATCTGGCCGTGGTGAGCTGCATCTTTCGGTCTTGATCGAAACAATGCGACGTGAAGGCTATGAGCTAGAAGCAGGGCGACCTGAGGTAGTATACCGTGAGATTGACGGTGTGAAGCAAGAGCCGATTGAGGAGCTCACGATCGAGGTCTCACCAGAATTTGTGGGTGCCGTATCGCAAGAGCTTGGTATTCGTAAGGCCGAATTAAAAACTCAAGAGATCACTAGCTCTGGTGCAACCCGATTTGTCTATGAGATCTCAACTGCCGCTCTGATCGGGCTTCGCAACAACTTACTCACTGCGACCAAAGGCACCGTAATCATGTCTTCAATCCCGGCTGGTTATCGCCCAGTAGAAGGTCGATATAGGCCAGAGCGAAATGGAGCCTTAATCTCATTTGAGTCTGGTGTTTCGACAGCTTACGCACTTGATTCTGCGCAAGCGCGAGGTATCTTGTTTATTCCTCCGCAGGTACCTGTGTATCAAGGTATGATTGTGGGGCTCTCAAATAAGAAAGATGATCTAGATATTAATGTATGTCGCGAGAAGCAGCTGACCAATATGCGTACGCACGCTTCGGATGGCGCGATCCAGCTCACCCCTTATACACAGTTATCGCTTGAGCAATGTTTAGATTTCTTGCTTGACGACGAGTTGCTTGAAGTTACGCCAAAATCTCTCAGGCTACGCAAGCGTCAGCTAGATCCAATCAAAAGAAAGCGAGAAAACCGTGCTAATTGACGCACATTGCCATCTGCACGATAAAGAATTTTTCTCCAAAAAAGAGGCGGAGGCGGTACTTAAGCGAGCAAATCAGGCCGGCGTAGAAAAGATCGTTTGTATCGGTACGGACCCGGATGATTCTTTGGCTGCGCGAGACTTTGCACTAAATCATGAGGGAGTGTTTTGGACCTATGGTATTCACCCCGAAAATGCGGGGAGGTTTATGAGTAGTCCTATCCCTTCGTTCAATAAACTTGTGGCGGTTGGGGAGGTAGGGCTCGATTATCATTACGAAGGCTATAATCGCGAGGCGCAGATTCGTCTTTTTGAGGAAATGTTACAACTGGCACAAGATAACAACCTGCCGTTGTCTTTTCATGTTAGAGAAGCTTTTGCCGACTTCTTTCCGGTAGTAGAGAATTTCCCGAAGGTCCGGGGGGTGGTACATTCTTTTACAGATAGTAAAAAGGTCCTCAAGCGGATCTTGAATGAGACTCCATTTTATGTCGGTGTAAATGGCTTGGCGACTTATTCAACACTACCTACGCCACCACTTGAAAGAATCATACTCGAAACAGATGCGCCATTTTTGGCGCCCGTGCCACATCGGGGAGAGACCAATGAGCCGACGTTTATACCTGATATCGCAAGATGGTTAGCCAAAAAAATGGAGCTAGACTTCAAGCAAATCGCGGAGACAACAACACAAAATACAGAGAAGCTATTTGACTTTTCTTGCAATTCGTGATATAATAAGGGCATGAATAATGAGTTTTCGGTTCCATCATTTATAAAGCGCGATGCGGCGTATGATTTTGGGGCTTCAAAGGAATCGTTTGAGATTTACGAGGAATTAAATAAGATTGCAGAGGAGATAGAGGAATGTCGCTTAAGGAACAGCTAAAGAGAAAGCTAAAGCACCCGAAATATAGCAATAAGTTCAGTTATGAGGACTTAGTTAACGCTGAGTCGGCTCTGGGTAGGACATTGTTCGGACCTATCCCTGAAGGTCACCGACGAGAGTTTTTTGAGTCGCGACGCAATGTATGGATCTGGCACGAAAGCTTTGTAAACCAGGCTGGGCGCGTCGAGGAGATGACCGTACGCTATGAAGTTAGGCCGACAGGTGTATTTAAGAAACCGGTTGGCGGCTCTTATGAGAGGTTGACTGGGGCAGAATTGGATAATTTCCGTAAAGCCGCTTCTTCTTATCTTAATCTTGTCAAATCAAAACTCTATTGCTAAAATAGGGGTATGAATAAAGAGAAAAAAGCCCATTCTAAGATAGAGGACCCATATAAAAAGAAGAAGATCATTTCTATTGCCGTATTAGTAGTTGGTGTTGTCACGCTGATTGCTGGGCTAGTCGTGATGATCCTTGGCATTAATAAAGGCTCGGGGGTTGCCGATGGAGAATACTTAGTGGCGGCGGAAGACTGGGTACTTGAAGATTCTGACAGAGTAATCTGGGATTTTACGGAGATTGGTAAAGGGACTCTCACCACTAATGCTCACGAAAACGACTATGATTTTAGCTGGGCGATTGAAGATGGTAAGTTACTGATACAGACCGAGTGGTTATATGAGATGCATAATGAGTATGACTATACGCTCGACCAAAGTAATGGCATCTTAACTTTGACACATGATGAAGAGACCTACCGATTTGTAGCTCAGTAAGAAATATGTTATAATATTAAAATGATTTATCTTGATCATGCAGCTGCTACGCCAGTAGATAGACGTGTCTTAGAGGCAATGAAGTCGTATTTTTCTGATGACTTTTTCAACCCATCTGCGGCTTATCTTCCGGCTAAAAAAGTAGCAGCAGAGTATGAGCAAGCCAAGGCAGAAATCGCGCATGCGATCGGTGCTAAGGGGACTGATCTTGTAATCACTGCCGGAGCAACCGAAGCGAATAATCTTGCATTTACAGCAGTAAGGAAAAGTGGAGCTAATCGAATCTTATATCTTGAGACAGAGCATGATTCGGTCAGAGCCGTGGCTAAGGCATGTGGTGGGCAAGAGGTTAAGGTACTACCGAACGGGCTAATCGATTTGGATGATTTACGCAGTAAGGTCACTGATGATACCCAGCTAATTAGTGTAGCGCTAGTCAATAACGAGCTTGGTACGATTCAGCCACTAGCAGAGATTTCGGCAATGATCCGGGAAATCAAATTTGACCGAATGAAACGAGGGATCAAAACGCAGCTGCTTTTGCATTCCGATGCTTCACAGGCGCTGAGTCTTCTCGATATTAATGTGGCGAGACTCGGAGTCGATCTGTTAACCCTAAATGCGGCTAAAGTCTATGGGCCAAAAGGTGTAGGCGCATTATATGTATCGCATGATGCCAAGCTTCATCCTCTGTCGATGGGCGGAGGCCAGGAAAAGGGTTTAAGAGCTGGTACCGAAAATGTCCCAGGTGTAATCGGGTTTGCCAAAGCAATAGGTTTGGCAAAGGAACACCTCAATGGTAATCGTAAGAAATACGCCGCGTGGCGAAAAATCTTATTAAAAGAATTAGCAGACTATGAACTGATCAATCGTAAGCACTCACTTGACAACTTCGTAGTATTATGTTATGACGGGATTGATGCGGAGAGATTGGTATTCTTGCTAGAGGAACAGGGCGTGTATGTAGCTACTGGTGCTGCCTGTGCGGCCTCGAAGGGCGTGCGTTCGCACGTACTAACGGCTATTGGATTAACCGATTCGCAGATTGCTGGCTCACTCCGTCTAACCTTGGGTGAAACAAATGACGAAGAACAGATACATGAGGTCGCCAAGATAATCAATGGTGTAGTAGCGAAAGAAAAGGAGCGCATCCATGGCTAAGACTGTATATGTAGGGATGAGCGGCGGAGTCGACTCTAGCGTATCGGCTCTACTTCTACTAGAACAGGGCTATAATGTCAAAGGCGTCTATATGAAGAATTGGTCGCAAGACCTTCCTGGCATGAAATGTCCTTGGGCCGAAGACCTTGCCGATGCTAAGCGAGTCGCAGTGAGGCTCGGGATTGATTTTGAGGTTTGGGACTTCGAGGAAGCGTATCGTGAAAAGGTCGTAGAATATATGCTGGCGGAATTTCGTGCCGGCAATACCCCAAACCCAGATATCATGTGTAATCAAGAGATAAAGTTCAAGCTATTCTACGAGAAAGCGATGGAAGCCGGAGCTGATTATATTGCGACTGGGCATTATGCACGAGTGAAGCATCCGAAAAAACAGGCTTCAGCTATGTATTCTCAACTCTTGCGCGCGAGAGACGAAAATAAAGATCAGACTTATTTCTTATACCGGATCAGTGATGAGGCATTGGCGCATACGATCTTTCCGATTGGCGACATGTTAAAGCCTAACGTTAAGAAACTTGCCAAAGAAAAAGGCTTGCATAACGCCTACAAAAAAGAATCGATGGGCGTGTGTTTCGTAGGTGAAGTGGGAATGAAAGATTTTCTTAAGGAGTATATTGATATCCAGCCTGGCGAGATACGCGAAGCAGAGACCGAAAAAGTGCTTGGATATCACGAAGGAGCTGTTTTCTACACCATCGGGCAAAGACATGGGCTATATATTTCAAGTGACATGCCATATTATGTAGTGCGTAAAGATACTCAAAATAATATCATTTATGTATCTAAAAATCTAAATAACTCTGAGCTATGGACGAATGAGCTGAAATTGCGTGACGTATTTATGAGATCAGGGCACAGCGTATCTACATCTTCAAAAAAGCAGGTACTGGTTCGCCTGAGACACAGGGCACCCTTAATCCCAGCGGAGTTTGACGGGGAAATATTAAAGTTTAAGCAAGAGATCAAAAAACCCGCCAGTGGCCAATCCGCCGTACTATATGACGGCGAAATTTGCCTAGGTGGCGGGATAATTGACTAAGCTGTCATCATTAGAAGATTTGCAAAAAGAAGAGATGCGGCCAAAAAGCTCATTGAAATCACAAAGAACATGTTAGAGCTCTTCTCTTGCTTTTTGTTAGTGCGAGTGTTGGCCTTGGAGCCGGCTTTACGAGTAGCCGCCTTCTTGGTGGTCTTAGTAGCTTGTTTTCTTTTTGCTTGTGCCATAATTAAATCCTGTTTATATAATACTTATGATTATAATATCACTGTTGTCATTTGGTGTCAAGATAGTGGTATGGTATAATTATCCTATGGATGCAAATGAGATACGCAAAAAATTTTTTGAATTTCAAATTGAAAATGGCCACAAGGTAATCCAACCGGCTCCTTTGGTGCTTGAGGGGGATCCTACGACTTTATTTACTGGTTCCGGGATGCAACCGCTCTTGCCGTATCTACTCGGCAAAGACCATCCGGACGGCACAAGACTTTGCGACTCGCAACCATCCATGCGCATGCAGGATATTGAGGACGTGGGTGACCCAAGGCACACTACTGTATTTGAGATGCTTGGCAACTGGTCACTTGGTGATTATTTCAAGGAAGAGCAGATTCGAAATTTCTTCAAATTCTTGACCGAGATTGTCGGCTTAGACCCAGAAAAGATCTATGTGACTTGTTTTATCGGTAATGAGAAATATGGTATTCCAAAAGATGAAGAAGCGGCAGAAATCTGGCAAAAGGTCTTTAAGGAAGCTGGGATTGAGGCTAAAGTCGCCGAGATTGGTACTGCGGCTGAAGGCGATAAACGTGGCATAAAACCAGGTGAGCGTATCTTCTTTTACGACGACCACGAAAACTGGTGGAGTCGTGGTGGTGGCTGTGAATCTACGCCGATCGGCGACCCGTGTGGGCCCGATTCGGAGGTGTTTTATGACTTTGGTGAAGACAAACAAGATGAAAAGAAATATGGGTTGGCGCATCCGGCTTCAGATGGCGCTAGATTTATGGAGATTGGCAACTCGGTCTTTATGCAGTATCGTAGATTAGAGGACGGAACATTTGAACCACTAGAGAAGAAAAATGTTGATTTTGGTGGTGGCCTAGAGCGAATTGCGGCGGCGTCAATTGGTTCGTTTGATGTCTTTAAGATCTCCTTAATGAAGCCGATCATTGATAAGTTAGAGAAAATATCTGGTAAATCATACAATAACAATACTGATGAGATGCGTGTAATTGCTGATCATATTCGTGGGGCTTACCTGTTAGCTGCACAAGGTTTGACGCCATCAAATAAAGCGCAAGGATACGCCATGCGAAGATTGTTGCGAAGAGCTATCTTGCGCGCCCTAGATCTAGGTATTTCTTCTAACTTCCTAGCTGAGATCGTACCCGTCGTGGCAGATAATTATACAGATCTCCCGGATTCTATCCTGACGCATCGTGAAGTCGCACTCGACGTAATGTTACGCGAGGAAAATGCTTTTCGCAAGACTTTGAATAAAGGCCTAAAAGAACTTGGTAAATTGACGCGTAATAGTAAGATGTTGGACGGTACGGATCTATTTAAACTGCAAGATACATATGGATTCCCAATGGAGTTATCAGTGGAAGAATGCTATCGTCAAGGGATTGAATTATCGAAAGATTATTTGAAAGAATTTGAGGCTGCGTTAGCAGAGCAACGCAAACGTTCACAGACTGCGTCTAAAGGTATGTTTAAGGGTGGTCTCGAAGATCATGGTGAGCAGACCGTAAAATATCATACTTCTTGCCATCTATTACTGGCCGCATTACAGGAGATTATCTCGCCAGATACAGTACAAAAGGGATCTAACATTACTGCCGACCGTGTCAGGTTTGACTTTAACTGTGACCATAAGCTAACTGACGACGAAAAAGCGAAGATTGAAGCCCGTGTGAATGAATGGATCGAAGCGGATCTACCAGTGGTATTTGATGAGTATGATAAGGCATACGCACGTGATACATTGAAAGCTCATGGTGAATTCTGGGATAAATATCCTGAAAAGCTAAAAGTCTACACGATTGGCGATTTCGATAATCCGGTCTCACGCGAGGTCTGTGGTGGCCCGCATGTAGAGCATACCGGTGTTCTAGGGAAATTCCGCATCGTCAAAGAAGAGTCTTCTTCTGCGGGCGTGCGCAGAATTAAAGCTGTTCTAGAATAGAATAAAGCCTCCCGAGAGGGAGGCTTTTTGATTATTTTTGCAGGAGCTTGGAGATCTTGGCGCGAAGCTTGTTTTCTTCGGGCGCAGAAGCAAGGGTATCGACGCCAACCCGTAGTAGGCCAAGTGCTGTGGCATAAGAATGATCAAGATGGCTCATGCCTTCGATATTCAGGCGATGAGTATCGAGGTTCGGCAAATCTTCGACATCGATAAGGTGGATTACCGGACGGCGAGAAAACGCTAGACTTTCATACCAATCAGAAATAGCAAGTTGTTCCTGCAGGAGTGATAGGCTGGCTCCGCCACCACACAATAGAACCTTGCGTGGGAGGCTACCGATGTTGTTAAAATCCTCAAGGGCAACTTGAACTCCGGTGGTCCAAACGCTGAGGTTTCTTGAGATGGCAGTCTCGACTTTGGATTTGATACGGTCATCAAGTTTGCCCGTGTCGTAATTTAGCTTATACTCTTCAGCTGTTTCAAAATCTACACCAAGTGACTCGGCAATCTGATGTGTAAAGCTACGGCCACCGATACCGAACATCTTGGTACCTTCGACGCCACCATCTTCAACTACGGCAATATCAGTAGTGCCGCCACCAATATCCATCACGATGCCGGAGAAATTAGAGCTCAAATCATCGCCCAGACAGGCGCGACAGACAGCAAATGGCTCTACCGCAACAGTAAGTAGATCGAGATTGAGTTCGGCACAGACTTTTTCGATAGCGGCGACATGAATAAGTGGCGCGAATGCAGTATAGAATTGAATGATAATATCTGAACCTTTGAAGCCAATTGGATTAGAAATCTTATATCCGTCAATAGACAACGATACGATAGCTGAGTTAATTAAACGAACTTCTACATTATCGTTACCCGTCTCGAGAGCTACAGTCTTTTTGGCGACCTCACCGGATTTTTGTTGAACCTTTTTAATAATCTCTTGCATCTCGGCTTCTGTGATAGGTTTGTTGGGGTTTTTGCGGGTATAATTAACTGTAGTTGTATTACCCTTGATTAATTCACCAGCGATACCTACAACGGTAAGCTCAGCGCGCTCTCCGGCTTGATCTTCTACCTGGACGAGAGCATCCTCACAGACATTCACTACGGCTGGGATGTCGGCCACAGCACCGGCATGCATGTTGCCTTCAACTTGGCGCGATTTTCCAACACCAAGAATCTCTAGGTCACCCTTTTTATTGGGCCTAGCGAGAACGGCTTTGACAAATTCTGTACCAATATCAAGACCTAGTATCGTGTTCATGGTTCTATTATATCATACTTGCCTATGCTTAAACTTCCTAATTCGAATTTACCAAATTGCGTACGATGAAGTTTAATGACCTTATAGCCGAGCGTTGCAAAGGTCCGGCGGATTTGCCGGTTACGACCTTCTGACAAGATAACTGTATATGATTCAGGGGAATCTCCTTTGATTATCTTAAACTGACTAGGGCCGTCTTCAAGGAGAACGCCATAGTCGGAGATCATTTGCTGATGAAGAGGCTCGAGCGGTTTATCTAGCTCTACTTCATATACCTTGTTTTTGCGGAATTTTGGATGCGTCATCTGAAAGGCGAAATCACCATCATTGGTTAACAAAATAAGACCAGAGGAGTCTTTATCAAGGCGCCCTACTGTCTTGAGATGATGAAACTTTTTAGGCAAGATATCGTAGATGGTCGGTGCCTGGCCTTGGGCGCGTCGTGAGCAAACGTATCCGACTGGTTTATGAAATACGAGGTAGGTATATACAGTTTCGAATGGAATTGATTTCTTGTTATATAATATTCTGTCATTATTGTCAATACGTGAACCCAGTATTGCGGGTTTTCCATTGACTAGAATCTTGCCATCAGAAATCAATTCGTCAGCTTCGCGACGAGATACGCCTAAACGTTCGGCTAGGAATTTATTGAGCCGGATTTGCTGGTTGGGCATTATCTACCTGCGGTTCTGCTGGAGCTTGTGGGGCAACTGGAGCCTGCGGAGCGACTGGTGCCTGAGGCACAACTGGGGCTTGAGCTACATTTGGGGCAGGGGCTGGTGTGGCTGGCGTGGCTGGAAATGGCACAGCTTCAGGGGCTGGTGCGGCCGGGGATGGTGCGGCTACAGGTTTATCGCCAAGCACTTCATGAATAGTATTAATCACATCCTCGATGCCGACTTGAGATTTAACGAGGTATCGGTTAGCACCAAGGCGTTCACCGCGTTGACGTTGGTCGTCGGCAGAAAGAGCGGTCATCATGATCACCTTGATATTTGCTGTCTCTGGGGTAGAACGTAAGATATCGAGCATATCAAACCCAGAGATTTTCGGCATCATTACGTCTGAAAGGATAAGATCTGGTTTTTCGCGCACAGCTACCGCGAGTGCCTCTTCGCCATCTCCTGCCGATACCACTTCGTATCCTTCGGCAGTAATGCGGATACTATAGATCTCACGAAGGGAAGCGTCGTCTTCTACTACCATTACTTTACTCATTTTGTCGTTACTCCGTTTAAGTTGTTATTATTTGGTTGAACTGGTTGAGATATAGGCTGCGGTTGGATGGGCGGCGCTGGAGGTGTGGTCGCGGATGGCGGAGCCTGTGGTGCTACTGCTGGCGCAGTAGGGCGTGGAACTTGTGGGGTCGTGGTTGGCGCCGGTGAAGCAACTGGGTTGGACGTAGTAATTGGAGCAACGGGTGCAGAGACAGGGGCCGGTGTGGCTACAGGGTTAGTGGCCGTGGGAGATGTAGTTGGAGCTACGGGAGGTACAGGTGTCGGCGACGGCGTAACTACTGGCGCCACTGGTGCTGTTGGTGCTGCCGGATTAAATGCGCCTGGTGCGGGTGTCGTTGTTGCACCTTGGATCATCTGTTGATTGCGGACCATGATCATACGTTTTTCATATTCGTCGCTAGTAATACGTGGCAGCGATACAAAGAAAGTAGATCCTTCACCGAAAGCCGATTCAGCCCAGACGCGGCCACCCATTGCCTCAGTGCGTTGTTTGACGAGATAGAGACCTAGACCAGTGCCACCAATCTCGCGCGTATCAGAATTGTCAGCACGATAGAATTTTTGGAAGATATGCGTAAGATCGTCGGCAGAGATACCGATACCGGTATCCGTGACATTGATCAAGGCGCGATCACCGTCGCCACGTACATTTATATAGATAGAGCCACCCTCGGGAGTATATTTGAGGGCGTTCTCGATGAGGTTATCGAGGATCTCGCGCATAAAATTGACGTCGACGAATCCATAGACGACCTGCTCCATTCGACGATTTTCACCGAAGGAAACCGGCTCGCTGGAACCAAAATTGAAGTTGATCTTAGCTTTTTTGGCTCGATCGATATAGTCGTCTGAGACGTTTTTAACAAAATCTACCATCTCCACCGGCTCAAAATGGGGCCGAATCTTGCCATCATCCAGTTTAGTAACATCTAGGAGATCTTGGAATAGCTTGCCGAGGTGTTTGGATGCAGCCTGAGCGGCAGAGAGATATCCGCGGGCGCGTTCGTCTAAGGTGGCGGTCTGTGGGTTTAGGCAAAGCGAGATGTAGCCGTCGATCGTAGCGACTGGTGTACGCATCTCATGCGAAGCGGTAGAGATGAATTCAGTCTGTTCACCTTCTTCTTCGAGCTCTTTGGTAATGTCACGAAAAGTAATGATACGATTACCACTCGCCCCTTCAACCGGCGAGACATTGATGGCAATAGGGAATCGTTTACCAGAATCGCTGGCGATCAAGGCAACCTTTGCCCCTTCTAGTGCCTGCCCTGTCTTCATGGCTTGGATAAGAGGATTCTCAGCGTCTGATAGTTCGCGTCCTTCTTTCGACTCTATCTTTACCACTAGCCCATAATCAAGCCCATTGGCTTTTTCGGCAGAGCCACATTCGGTCATAGTAATAGCAGCCGGATTGATGAACTGAATCCGACCAGTTTTATCAGTCATAATCACACCGTCATGAATAGCGCGCAGAGCAATCTCGGCTAAGGCCGCATTGTCGGTTTTGTGAGCAGCAGTAGTTTTGGGCTTAAATAAGTTCATTTATATATATTTTAACACAAGCGTAAAAAAATGTGGTAAAATTTATGTATGAATAAAGACGTGATTTATATTGAGCCAGAGGACGATATTACTGATATCATTCTCAAAATCGAAAACTCAAAGGAGAAAATCGTCGCACTAGTCCCGCCTAAGAAGGCTGGGGTATTTCGGAGTGTGGTAAATATTAAGTTGATCGCGAAAGCTGGTACAACCGCAGAGAAGACTGTGGTGCTTGTGACTGTCGATCCATCTATCTTGAAACTAGCGGCTGCAGCTAAATTGCCTGTTGCAAAAAATCTACAGACTGCGCCAGTAGTGCCGAAAGTTGCTGATGCAGAAGAAGATGATGATACTGAGGAAGATGAATTAGTCGAAGAAGAGGACGGTTCGGTGGAAACAGAAGACAATAATTCTAAATCTGATACGTCTGAATCAGAGAAGGGTTCTGCAAAAAAGTCTAAGAAGGACGCGGAAGAGGAAGAAGCTACAGATGATGAAGATGAAGACGAAGACGAAGAAGAGGAGAAGCCTGCTAAGCGCGAGAAAAAGCCCAAGAAAAAATCTGGCAATAAGCTGATTAACTGGGCTAAGAATCACAAGAAGCTCGCGATATTTGCATGTATATGTGGTGTCGGCATTATCGCTCTTTTGATCTGGATGTTATTCATTGCGCCAGCGGTGGATATTACAGTGTCGATCAAGACTGATCAGAGAAATTTTTCCGAAAACGTTACATTTACCGATAAATTAGAGGAAGAGAACGCTGAAGAGGGCAAATTCTATCTTGAGCAGAAAAAAATTGAGGAAAAGCAGAAAATAGAATTTGACGCAACTGGCAAGAAGAATCGTGGGACAAAAGCTCATGGCAAACTAAAGATATCTGCTATATTCCGTGGAGAAGGTTCTGTTGCAATCAACTCTGGTACACAATTTACGTATAATGGCTTAGTTTATTATGCTGATGAAAGTGTGCCTCTTTCGTGGGATGGCCTTGACGATAGTGTTTGCGAGACGATCCGAAAAGAGAACATTGGTGCATTTTCTGTAAACAACTGTACTGTCGTTGATTACGTGAATGTTACAGCCGCTGAGGGCGGAACAAAATACAATGTCTCTGCATCAAGTAATGGATGGACTACACTATCTAATGTTAGCGTTTCGCCTGCCTCGGCCATTGAGGGTGGTACAGATGACGAAATTACAGTTGTTCAACAATCAGACATTATTGCGGCCGAAAACCAAATCAAAGCTTCAAAGGAAGAAGAGAATAAAAAGAAGTTGTTTGATACGATTGACGATAAGTACTATATTATCGATTCAAGCTTTGAACAGACTACTTCAAACGCCACAGCTACACCAGCTGCTGACGAAGAGGTAAAAGAAGGCACAAAGCCATCGATCGAAGTCACTACCACTGCTACAGTATATGTTATCGATAAAGTCAAGCTTGAAGAATTCATCAAACACAAGGCTGACCTAGCAGATGACCAGAAGATCTACGACATCAAAGACATCTACGTCGAGAATATGAATAATATCGCAGTTGGCTCGATGACTAAGCTAAAAGCTCAATACTTCGTCGGTCCAAAATTAACAGAGTCTGAGCTTGTAGACAAGATCAAGGGGCGCGGGCTTGGTGATGCAAGGCGCGAGATTAGTGACGTCTACGGCGTATCGGATGTTTCGATCAAGCAATCATACCCGTGGGTGATGGCAATCCCGAACGACTCAAACAAGATTACGATGCACTTTGAAATAAAAGATCAGGACGGCAATGATATCGAGGACAAGAACGAGGATGAAGAGTCCAGTGAGGGCGAAGAGGGGGACGAGAAGAAGCAAGAAGAAGACAAGAAAGAGTCGGAGTAATATCCAAGATGCGCATTATTGGACTTGATGTAGGTGAGAAGCGTATTGGTGTGGCACGGGCGGATTCGGGCACACGAATCGCCGTACCACTTGGTTTTGTTACGGTAGATGGTTCTGAGTGGCAGGAACTAGCCAAGATCGCTCGAGTTAATAGTACTAATCTATTCGTGCTGGGGCTTCCCCGTAGTAATGAGGGGAATGAGACGGCTCAGTCCGCCTTCGTACGTGATTTCGCAAAAAAGTTACTCGCTGCCATACCTGGTGCGCGAGTGCAGTTTCAGGATGAATCTCTCACTTCAGTAGTAGCAGAGGAGAGACTAAAATCTCGTGGTAAGGCCTATGAGAGAGGCGATATTGATACAGAGGCGGCGACTATCATTCTGCAAGATTTTGTCGAATCATTACCAAGAACTTCTGGAGGCCAGCAGTCTCAACAAGATTCGATTAATAATAACGTAGCAGAAAACACTAGTTCGGATGATGCGACAGATACCGGAGGCAAAAATGGTAAAAAAAAATCTAAAAAGCTAGTAAAAATCATCTCTGCATTATTAATCGTAGTGATCTTGGGGCTACTCGCCACTGGCGGCGCGCTCTGGATCAGGGAGCAGAGGCGAGCTGAACGCGAAAGAGAATACGCTAGGCAAGAAGCCGAGATGAAAGCAGAGGTGTTTGACTTTACTATACTGCCAGGCGAAACTATCTACGATATCAAAGAAAAACTAATCGGTCTCGGCTATTCTGCCACAGAGGTAGATGAAGCTTTTCGAGCTAACTATGATTTCTCATTCCTAAATAGTAGGCCAGAAGGAGCTACGCTTGAGGGCTATCTATTTGGTGAAACACACCAATTCTACAAAGATACTCCTGTGAAAGATATCTTGAAGGAATATTTAACAGAGATGGACAAAGTGATCAGAGAAAACAAACTTGAGGAGAGATACTCTGCGCGTGGGCTATCACTCTACGAAGGAATCACTCTCGCTTCCATCGTCCAGAAGGAGGCTTCGCCCAATGATCAACCGACCGTAGCGCAGGTATTTTATAGCCGATTGTCTAATGGGATGTTACTCGGTAGCGACGTCACTGTTACTTATGCTCTTGATACTGTTGATCCAGAGAGGCAAACTTATACCGATAACTCAGCGGCTCTAGTGGTCGACTCATGTTACAATACGCGTCTTCACCCTGGTCTCCCTTGTGGGCCCATCTCAAATCCGGGTATTTCAGCGCTTCTTGCCGTGGCTGAGCCATCTGATACTTCTTACCTTTACTTCTTGACAGGAGACGACGGTATGATGTATTATAGTTATACAGAGGAAGAGCATAATCAGAACATTCTCAGCCATTGCCAAAACCTCTGTAACGTATCACTATGACAAAGAAAAGTAAGCATAATATCGGGTTGTTGAAGACGGGTTTACCGTATATTTTGGTCGGAGCTTTGACTTTAGGCTTAGTTTTTGTAGGCTCTATCGACAAACACAGTTCCGATGTTAACCTCAGCCTGAGTAATTTTGCGGCTGATGACTATAGCAACGTATCTGTTGACCAGCTTTCTGAGCTCTATGCTGTGGCTGACCTCTCTGATGCGCTTGGGCTATCTAGCGCCTCAGATGTGGCTTCCAACTACGTGATTACTACTACCATGTATGATTCTGGGCAAACTTCTGTTGCTGGAAAACTTGAAAAACCCAGCCTGACCAACATTAACGTTTCTAGAGGTGTAGTTGAACATACCGTGGAAGACGGCGAATCTGTAGATACGATTGCAGCCAAATACGGTGTATCAGCCGATCAAATTCGCTGGTCTAATGGCCTGAAGACCTCTGATGTTGCCCCTGGTACGGTTCTTTATGTGCCAAGTATGTCTGGCATCGTATATGTAGTCAAGGCTGGCGATACCATTGAGTCTATCGTAAGTAAATACGGCTCTACAGCCGAAGAAATCATCGCCCTGAATGACCTTGAAGTCTCTGGTGTAACAGAGGGCGCTAGAATCTTAATCAAAGACGGTTCGTTACCCGAAACAGAGCGTCCGGAGTATGTGGCTCCAGCTATACATAGACCTACCTACACCGCAAGTACTGGTAATTCATATTCTTACACCTACCTCGGTAGCAGTTCGGAGCGCCAGAATATTGAGGTGGTGGGGTATTTCTATAACCTTGGTGGCCCTTATGGTAGCGGCCAGTGTACACAATGGGCTTGGTATAAGAGGCAAGATTTGCCATCTACGCTTGGTAACGCCAACGCTTGGGCACGTAATGCAGCTGCAGCCGGCTATGTTGTGAACCGCACCCCAGCAGCTGGCGCCGTCTTCCAGACATCATCTGGTTGGTATGGCCACGTTGGTTATGTTGAAGCGGTTAACCCTGATGGTTCGATTGTAGTATCAGAGATGAACTACGGTGTAAATTACCGTGTAATTCGTTCAACCATTCCGGCAAGCTACGTCGGCAACTTCAATTATATTCACTAATTAATAGTCTTCTACTAGGGTAAATTGTTTGCCTGCTATCTCGATGATAGAGTCAGGTTCTGCACCTTGAGTAGTCAATTCAGCGCGGATGCCGAGCTTTTTCATGATGTCACGCAAACGGTTGACACTGGCATAGTTATTTAGATCAGTACGACGGGCGAATTTCTCGATCTTTTCACCGGTGACCAAGAATTTATCGTCGAGTTTTTGGACCTTCCAGGTGTCTTTCATGGCGTTGGGGCTAAGGGTGATCGAAGGAATACTATCGTCTCGCTCTAGAGGTTCGTCTTGACTATGCTCCTTAGATTTTGCTCGGACTTGCTCGATGTTTGCCTCATAAGTAGTTTTTAACTCTCGAAGAAGCTCCTTCAGACCTTGGTGGGCAGCACTGGAAATCGCAAAAATCTTGGCATCGGGATTTTTTTCTAAGATAGAGGTCATCTGCATTTTGATAATATCTTCATCAACGCCTTCGCATTTGGTCAAAGCGACTATTTCTGGGCGGTCTTTGAGATCTGAGTACTTATTGAGTTCGGTGCGGATGGTTTGATACGCTTCACCAGCATCATCATTGTAGATATCAATTAGATGAAGTAAAACCGCTGTACGATCGACATGACGCAAAAAATCGTGCCCGAGGCCTTTACCTTCAGAGGCACCCTCGATCAGCCCTGGAATATCGGCTATCAATAAATCCTTGTCGTCTATCGTGGCTACTCCGAGATTTGGCGTAATGGTAGTGAAAGGGTAATCAGCTATCTCGGGTTTGGCATTGGAGATTACAGAGAGAAATGTAGATTTACCGGCATTTGGAAGTCCTACCAGACCGACGTCTGCCATGGATTTTAGTTCTAATTCAGCCTCAAATTCCTCACCCGGCTCGCCGACTTCGGCGATCAGGGGTGCTTGGCGCATACTAGATTTAAAATGAGCATTGCCAAAACCACCGTCGCCGCCCTTTGCGATGATCGCTTCTTGGCCATCTTCGGTGAGGTCAGCTATCAAGATTCTGGAAAGACCAGAATCCCTCTCCTTGCGGCTCATTGCGCGCCGGGCAAAATCTGCGTCGTCTAATCGGGACTGCGCCGAAATTTCAGTTTCGTACTCGTCTCGACTAGACTCCTTAGATTTTGCTCGGGCTTGTTCAATGCTCGTCGAGGGATTCTGGCCTTTCTCGAGGCGGTAAATTACTGTACCGATGGGGACCTCTACAATGAGATCCTTGCCGGAACGGCCAGCAGAGCGGGAACCAGAGCCGTTTTTGCCGTTTTCGGCTTCGAGAATAGGGGTGAAGCGAAAGTCTATCAAAGTATTGGTGTCTTTGTCGGCGCGAAAGATAATATCACCACCTTTACCACCGTCGCCACCATCTGGGCCGCCTTTAGGAATGTAGATCTCACGGCGAAAAGAGACGGCCCCATCGCCGCCTTTACCAGCTTTTAAACTAACTTTCGCGGTATCTACAAACATACTGTATATTATATCATATTTTGACCTTTTATAGAAATCTGTCGTTATCCTTGATTGTCGTTGCTTTATGTGGTATAATATTTGTGTAGCTATTGCTCGTATCTTAAGAGGAGGGTATTATGGGTAGGAAAGCAAAAGGGCCAAAACCCCTGATAAAAGAGTGGACTCTGCTATTTGAGTCGTGTGACGGATACAAGAATCGCGACAGGGTAGCAAAAGAGTTCGCAATGTTTTGGAACGACCCTAATAGAGAAAGCCTGCTTATCCCCGGACACTGTAGGATAGGGGGCGAGATCTATGGAATATATGGCCTACTAAATGGCAGTGACTATGTCACAGGTATAGTAACAAGGATCGTCCGTCTAGAAATAGGTGAAGCTAGAGTCAACCGATTCCGACGTGACTTATTCCGCGTAGAGACAGCTATCGGTAAAGATTATTACATCTTTGGTGATTCTTTCAGTCTCTGTATGCTGCTCATGCTAGGTGATGCACTTAGGGGTGTCCTCGAAAAAAAGAGGAACTATTACCTTCACCCCAAACATGCTCGTTTGGGCATTTACTTATAACAATCTCCTTTGAATTAGCCCCCAAGGCGTCGGGGGCTTTTTCTTGTTTTTAGTGTGGAAAAGTGATGAATTTTGTATGTTTTTACACTTGACAGCCCCACGCTTATGCTTTATTATAAATATAAGCTGGTACGCTTCACAGGGGTTCCACTGAGTAATTAGTGGAGTGTGGAGACTCATTAAAACAAACAGCGGATTAAAACAAAACAATGTGCCCCAAGGGTGGGCGCGTAACAGCGGGGGAGACGGTCGCAAGACCGTCTCTTTTATGGTATAATATGTAGCATGATAAAGTTTACGATAATCACACTGTTTCGGGAGGCAATTGAGCCATACCTCAAGACCTCAATGATGTGGAAAGCCACAGAAAAAGGCTTGGCGCAGTTTGATTTTGTTGATTTAAGAGAATTTGGACTAGGACCACATAAATCTGTAGATGATACGCCATACGGTGGTGGGGATGGCATGTTACTGCGTTGCGAGCCAGTATTTGCCGCGATCGAGTCCGTCAAATCACAAGACCCATCCGCAAAAGTCATTTTACCTACCCCTGTAGGCAAGGAATGGAATCAGGGAATGGCAAGGGATTTTGTTAGGGGCTTGGCCGATGATGTCTTTCTCGGGAACGAGAAAGTCCATCCCCGAAAAGACATATCGGCCAAACCCACAACACATTACATTATCCTGTGCCCACACTACGAAGGGTATGATGAGAGAATTTTGTCAATCGTGGATTATCCGATTTCGCTGGGAAAATATGTGCTGACGGGCGGTGAATTGCCGGCTTTGATCATCATTGACTCTGTCGTGAGACTGATTCCTGGTGTACTGGGAGGAGAAAAATCAGCCGAGATTGAATCTTTTTCGGATGGAGATAACTTGGAATATCCACAGTACACCAAACCTTACGATTTCCGTGGGATGACCGTGCCAGATGTGCTTTTATCTGGTAATCATGGTGAGATTGCCAAGTGGCGAGCAGAGCATTCTGGAAAAGCGGAATAGAAAAAGCCTCTCCCTAGGGAGAGGCTAACGATTAGGCATCTTTTCTGGCGTACTCGTCTTCGATTACTTTCTGCCAGTTGCCCGGCTTGAAGAATGGCTCGAATGGGAGTCCTGGGATCTTCTCGGCCTCAAAGACCTTTTCATTATCTTTTTTGATAGTGATTCTTGACCCGATCAGATTACCTGCCGTAACTTTTTCAGTCACGATATCGATGGTCTCAAAGCCATCAAACAGCGGTGACCCCATACCAAAAAATGAGACGTATTCTCCGCCCGCTCTTCTTAGAAGCTTCTCAGCTTTCGAGAACAGCCTGTATGCGGAAATCTTTTCTCCTAATGATAGTTTCATAATGTACTCCCTCCTTTTCGTATCGCAAAAATACTTATGACTATATTTTATCATACTTGTGCTAAAATGTCAATGGCTATAACATACTCTACCTCTTGCAGATGATGTTATAATAGAGGTATGGATTTAGGTGTTTCAGTAGAGAATTTAAGTGGGGTTGGACCCAAGACAGCGGAGGTTTTACGGAAATACGGCATCAAGACTGTGCGAGATTTTCTCTATAATCTACCGCGAGACTACGAGAATTACGAAGCACCGACCTCTATCTCTGAAGTGAGACCGGGTAAAGTGGTGATCAAGGGTAAGATTGATTCACTATCAAATAGAAGGGCACGGCGACGAAATCTTTCAATTACCGAAGGGGTAATACGTGATAATACTGGTGCAGTAAAGGTCGTATGGTTTAACCAAGCATACAGAGTTAGGCAATTTTCACCAGATAAGGAATACTATTTTACAGGTAATTATGAATTTCGTAACGGACGCTACAGCCTGTTATCGCCCTCTGCGGCAGAAGTATCGGATATTGACCCTAAAACTGGTCTAAACCCTATTTATGTGGCACATGGCAGCCTTAAATCGCATGATTTTAAGCGCTTGATCAACAAATCACGGAGTATATTCGCTAGAGTACCAGATTTGTTACCATCGGTAAAGCCTGGGACGAGAGCACGAGCGCTCTTCTATACGCATTTCCCGAGCTCAAAAAAGACCGCTGAGAGTGCACATGACTACTTAGCATATGAAGAGCTATTCGAGCTAATTCTAGCTTCTCGCCTCAATCGTTCTGAGAATGATAAATTGAAAGCTGTGCCTATAAAATTTGATGCTGAAAAGATTCGGGGATTTGTAGCTAAATTACCTTTTAAATTGACTGGAGCACAAAGAAGAGCGGCGTGGGAGATCTTCCAAGATATGGAGAAAGAAACGCCGATGAATAGGCTTCTCCAGGGTGACGTAGGCTCAGGAAAGACCATGGTAGCGGCTATGAGCGCATATGAGGCGGTACTTGCCGGCAAGCAGGTGGCGCTGCTTGCACCTACAGCGATCTTAGCCTCACAGCACTATGAAGGTTTGTCTCAGATCCTGGAGCCACTTGGAGTACGAATGGAGCTTCTAATCGGTGCGACTAAGAAGAAAGCCGACCTTAAAAAGCGTATTAGCGCTGGCGAAGTAGATTTTGTGATTGGAACGCACGCTCTGCTGACTGACGATACGGTCTTCCAGGACCTGACGTTAGTTATAATCGACGAGCAGCATCGATTTGGTGTAGAACAGAGACAAAGATTAATGCTTAAATCCCCGGAAGGGCTGGCGCCGCATCTTCTTGCGATGACCGCTACGCCTATTCCGCGTTCTTTGCAGCTCACTGTGTTTGGAGACCTCGATGTATCAATCCTGAATGAAATGCCAATTGGGCGTAAACCAGTCGCTACCACAATCTTAACTGAGGTAGAGACCAAAGAGAAGCTATATCCCAAGATTCGCGAAACACTTTCTTTGCGACCGGATCCAAAGGGACGCGGCACAAAAGCACATGGTCAACAAGTGTATTGGATCTGCAAAGCAATTGATGAGGTAGGCCCTGGTGGAAGCGAGCCTATTTCTGAGGCTACCTCTGTTAAAAAACGTACCCGCAGGCTACGAGAACTATTCCCAGACCAAACCGTCGAATTCTTACACGGAAAGATGAAGCCCGCCGAGAAAGATGCAGTGATGGGACGATTCGCTGTTGGCGAGATTGATATCTTGGTCTCTACTACGGTGGTAGAAGTCGGTGTAGATGTACCAAATGCCACCCTTATGGTGATCGAAAATGCAGAATCATATGGTCTGGCGCAATTACATCAGCTTCGCGGGAGAGTAGGGCGAGGAACGTCAGAATCTTTTTGTTTTCTTTTGACCTCTGGCGACACGCGCCCTTCACGAAGATTGACGGAACTGGCGAGATCTAATGATGGGTTTCATTTAGCTGAAGTGGACTTAAAGCTACGCGGTCCAGGCGAGATTTACGGAGCCTTACAACATGGCGCGCTAGACCTCAGAATTGCAACTCTATCTGACACTAAGCTGATTCATCGGGCTCAGAAAGATGTAGAAGTGTTCTTGCAAAATCCTGATAATATGTTAAAATATAAGGAATTAATGGACGGGATCACCAAATATCAACAGATCACCACATTAAATTAGGGGCATACATGAATACTCTTAGGATTACATCTGGCAAATATCGGGGGCGCGTTATCAGCACGCCTGGTGGCAAAACTCATCCAATGGGAGAGCGGGAACGATTGGCTTTGTTTAATATGATCACTAGCTATTTACCGGAGGCTATCGTACTTGATGCTTTTGCAGGCTCGGGGGCGCTAGGAATTGAAGCACTGTCACGTGGGGCAACCAGGGCAGTATTTGTAGAGAAAGACAGTGGGGCCTGTCGGGTCATTCGTGAAAATCTTGCTATACTTGGTGAAAATAGCGAAGTAGACCAATCAGATATTTCTAACTATACTAGCGATACCAGGTTTGATGTAATTCTAGCTGACCCACCCTACGACTCGTTTAATCCAGCAGTAGTACAGAAATTAGTTAAGTTATTGAGCGGGGAAGGTATCTTGGTATTATCTCACCCCGGAGAGGCTCCTGAAATAGCTGGACTTAAGTGCGAAAAGAGCCGCACTTATGCTGGCGCCACAATCTCGATATATGTCAAGATTTAGTCTACTCTTGACATATATTAGTTTTATGATGTTTTATCACTTGCTTTTTATCTAGTAGTATGATATAATACTGCTTAAGGAGTTTTATTATGTATTATCAAGGTGAGGCGGAGAAAAAAGAGCGCCGCAAAATCATAGCTATAGCAACCATCGCAGTCGTGATCATTTTGATTTTGATCGTGGCGATCATCGTAGTTGCTACCAAGAAGACTTCCCGCACTGGGAAGACCAATAACAATGCTGAGACCGCACAGGTCGATGACAATTCTGGCAATAAGAACGAGAATGCTGAAAATAAGGACACATCTAACACAGAGCAAAAGTCTGAGAGTTCGAAGGAGTCTGAGAACAAATCCACTACCCAGAATACCGACAACGCTAAGGATGCAGGTAGAAGTTCGAAGAATCAATCTAACAATGCTGGTTCTAGCTCGAATGCTGCCACTAATACCGATTCTCCGATGCCAACTACTGGCCCAGAGGATGCTTTGCCGGTAGCTTTGATGGCTGGTATGCTGGTGACTTACCTTACTTCTAGGCATTTAGCTAAGCGCGAAGCTTAAATATTAAAGCGGGACCACTAAGGTCTCGCTTTTTTGTGCGCACTATGTTATAATCAGTGTAGGCCCGGGTGGTGGAATTGGTAGACACGTATGCCTTAGGAGCATATGCCTTCAAGCGTGCTGGTTCGAGTCCAGTCTCGGGCACCAAAACTACATAATCTTCGTCTAAATCGTCCGTAGGACGGTTTTTTGTGGACATGATGGAAACTATGAATGAACATAATGATATAATAAAATCAACAACTATTTTAGGAGAGGAAATGAGCGTTAGCATAAATGGATATCATAAAGAGCTAAAGGAACGTTTTGAGACCGAAAAAGAAAGATTACGCAAGGTACTGGGTGATGATGTGATAATTGAGCATGTGGGGAGTTCGGCGGTTGGAATTGGTGGAAAAAATATCGTAGATATACTAATAGGAGTAAAGTCAACTGATGACATGGTGCCAGTACGAGATTTGTTGACGGTGGCGGGGTATCGTGAAGGACATGATACACATCCGGAAAGGATTTTCATGGCACTAAGAGCGAACGATGATGGGACAGATCGGGAAACTGAGGAAGGCGATTGCCATATACATATCGTAGTGGATGGGTCGGAGGAATGCATGAATATGATTCGGCTACGCGATTTTCTACGTGCGAATCTTGAAGAGGCGAAAAAATATTTTGAGATGAAGTCGGTTTTTGCTAAGGAGGCTGGGTATGATAGAAAAGCATACAAGGCTTTGAAAAGTAAATACGTGAACGAATTGCTTAAAAAGGCGAAGAATTCATCATAACGTGATGCTATAATAGAATAAAAGGAAGAAAATGAAAATTGAATATTTAGGGCACGCATGTTTTAGACTAGATGATCAGTTGGTGATTGATCCGTATAAGGATGGATCGGTGCCGGGGTTGGAAAATCTACGCACGTCAGCGGTGAAAGTAATTTGTACGCATGAGCATGCGGATCATAGTGGACGTGAATGCATAGAGATTACGCCAGGCGAATGTGAATTTGAAATCGAAGAGGTGCCGAGTTTTCATGATGACCAAGAGGGGGCACTCCGTGGACCGAATACGATATTTGTGGTGGCTAAGGATGATGAAAAATTGGTACATCTGGGGGACTTGGGGCATTTTCCAAATGAAGAGCAACTTAAAAAGATTGCGGATGCAGATTATTTACTGATACCGGTAGGTGGGTATTATACGATTGATGCGGAGATAGCGGCGAAGATTTGTGAAGCTGCGAATCCGAAAAGCATCATCCCGATGCATTATCGCACTTCAATTTCTGGTTATCCGGAACTCGCAACGGTGGATGAGTTTATGAAGTTGACTGAAGAAAAAGGAATAGCTGAAAAAGTAATTGTGAGCCCGGTCAAGAGCCTGTGATTTTTAGTGGTGAGACGATGGAAACGATTGCTAAGGAAGCACGTGGCAAAGACGGTCGTTGGCATGATTTTTCTTCATACCAGACGACGAATCAAAGACGTTAGCCGAAGTTGGCGATGAAGATCCGGTGAGTAAGAATACGTTCTATGGGTCGGCAATTCACGATTTCGCGAAATGATACAAGGAGCAGAATAAGTAATAGATTTCAGATTATTTTTCTGCTTTATCTTTGATGGATACGCCGCCGAAGCCGCCAGCTGCATCGATGTAGATGGTGTATTTGCCTTTTTCAGTGGCGTTTTTGCGGTCGTCGGAAAAGCCGCCAAAAATGAAACCAGATTTTAGTTTGACTTTGACGTCATCTGGAACGATGATGTCGATACCGCCGAAGAGAGTGAAAGCTTTGATAACGGTATCTTTGTCGAATTTGGCGTTTTTGAGGTTTAACTTAGCACCACCAAAAATGGCGACAAGATTGGAACCTTGGAAGGTTTCGTCTTTGTAGACGCGATCACTACCGGAGAAAATGGCCATCTGAGAATCCATGGTCTTACCGTCTTTTTCGGCTTCTTTGACTTTTTTCTCGACCTCTTTGTCATTTTGGTTGCGGAAAGTAGATTTGATGATAAGACCGAGGCCGGCGATGACTAATAGGACGGCAAGGATGACTTTCCAGGCGACGTCATAGGAAAAGACGTCTTGTGCAGCTAGTAGCAAAATAATGCCTGCGGCGAGGAAACCGAGGCTGGCTAGTTTGTCTTTTTCGGTGAAGAGGCTAATGACGCTTGGCACGATGATGAATAAAGTCCACCAGCCGTCAAAGAAAAAGTCGATATTGAATAGTCCGAGTGCGTTGAGGCCGAAGATTAGGCCTAGTGCGATAATGGCTACACCCCAGATAATTGGTTTGATTTGTTTCATTTGATTACTCCTTTATGGGGTAATTATAACATAGGGCATGAGAAAAAGGAGGTAAAATGGATGAATTGGAACGCCTCCAGTGGGCGTTTTTTATAGCGCTTTTTTAGGAAACCCAATATAAATAGGAGCTGGGATCTAAATAAAATACCGCGCCCGTCATAAATCTAAAGGTTCCGACTAGTATGAGTATAGCGATGAAACTATTAATTATAAATGGCACATCGTCTAATATCAGATTTAACCACGCACCGAGAGATAAGGCGACTAAGCCTTTCACCGTCTTGCGCAGCATTTTCTTGCGTATCTGTTTAAATGTTATGTCCTGCTCGGTGCTTAGGATGCTACTGGCCTTGTTCTTTGTTTTTCGATAGTGTACAAAAATCCCTCTCATGTCTGTACTGTCAAAAGTTTTTGTGACACGTTTGGCGGTTCGCTGTGAAGATTTGCCGGCTAGCAGGCGTTCGTAGGCATCGTGGATGACTTTAAAAGTCTCGGGGTCTCCACCTTGGTCTGGGTGGTATTTGATGGCGAGTTTTCGATAGGCTTGCTTGATCTCGCTAGCTGAGGCTGAAGTCTTTACGCCAAGAACATCATAATCTGGGCCAGCGGTCTTAACTTCATCTAGTACGACTAAGCTGAGCTTAAAGTATACTTTGGCCTTAGTTTTTGAATCATTAAACGACCATTCGCCGAGCTCGTCTTCGTATTTAGTAGTGGAATGATTGTATTCCTTACTGAGAAACCTCCTGACATAATTTACAGCCAGGTGCCTTTTCTCGAAACGGCGAGTCTCGATATGCTTACCATTCCTACTGTAAGATAGGTCATATCGTAGTTTGCTATCTGAATACTGTTCGATATGAATGTAGAGGCGTTTCTTATTGTCGAGGATCATCTCGTGAAAATTGTCATTGATCGACTGGAATATAATCGTATATTTTTCGGCGCACTTAGAACAAGCATTAATATAGTCTACGGCGTTGTTATAAAAATTGAAGCAAAAAGCGGAGCTCGTATTACCTAAATCGTAAACAACTACATATTTCATTGCTCTTGCTCCTTGTTATCTGTAATATATTATAATATATATTTTCAGTATGTCAAGTGGAGCGTATTAGAAGATCTTACTGCCGTTTGGAACTTTTTGGTCGGGTGCTAGTAAGACGCAACCCTCCTTGGTGTCAGCACCGAGCAAACGAACTTCGCTTTTGACATCGGCAATACGGATTGGTGAAAAATTCATGACAGCGATAACTTGGCGTCCAATCAAATCGTCAGGTTGATAGAGGTCCGTGATCTGCGCGGATGAAGTCTTGGTGCCGATCTCTTCACCAAAATCTACCGTCAGACCGTAAGCAGGTGTGCGAGCGCGTTTGTTGAGTTTAGCCTTCACGACCGTACCGACGCGCATTTCAACTTTATCGAATTCTTCCAGAGTAAGCATTAATTCTCATTTCCTTCCAACCATTGAGCTAGTTTGGCTAATCCTTCGTCGGTGCGAGCTTCGTGGCCAGACATATTGAAACCGTCGCCCTTGAAAGTAGCGTCTGGGAATCTCTTTTTTAAGGCTTCAAAAGTGCCAGAATTGCCCGAACCTTCGTGTGTGTTAAATGGGAATACAGTCTTACCTGCCAGGTCGTGCTTTTCTAGGAATGAGTAGACGACCATCGGGAGATCGCCCCACCAGATTGGATAACCAAGATAGATGGTATCGTATTCAGAGAGGTCGATATCGCCTTGATACTCGGGTCGGGCATCTTGCTCTTTTTCCTTAGTGGCCTGGTCGACGCAAGTCATATAGCTTTCTGGATATTTGTTCACTGGCTCGATCTTAAACTCATCGGCGCCGAGCTTTTTTACAATTTCTTTGGCGAGAAGCTCGGTATTACCTGGGGTAACTTTGCCCACACCGTATTCTTCATCTCCTCGCGAAAAATATACTACTATAGTCTTACTCATCTTTACTCCTTTTTAATATTGTATCACGAGTTTAGTTGAGGATGGCAATACCGAGATTGAGATAAATAGCAAAAGTGCACCATATTAGGTACGGGAGTAGCATCCAAAAGGCTGGGCGAGAGATTGTGTGTGCCTTGATAACGAGAGCGAGGATCAGTAGCCACATGATGACGAGCCAGCCAAACGAAAACCAAAACAGTTCTAAGATAAAGAAAAATGGCGTCCAGGCGAAGTTGAAGATGAGCTGAATGGTATAGATAATGAGAGCGGATCTCGCCATTTGCCTATCGGCTTTTTTTCTGGAGCTATGATATTGGAGCCAAATAAGGGCACAGGCGAAGCCCATCAGGACATAAAGAGCGGTCCAGGTGATGGGGAAGAGCCAAGCCGGTGGAGCCAGTGGCGGAAGATTAAAGGAACCAAACTTAGCCATAGCATCACGCGTGAAGAAAGCGATCAGCACACCGCCGCCGAGCGGTATGGTAATCGACAAGACAACGCGCCAGAGCTTGCTCCAGAACGAAAGTTTTTTAGGCCTTGTTGACTTTGCGCTTTTTGCCCTAGTGGACTTAGGCTTTCCGGTATTTTTTGTAGTCTTAGACGATTTTGCCTGTTTTGGCATTAGATGCTCCTGTATTAATTATGTTTATTATAGCATATGAAATTTCATAAAATGCCTGAAAGGTGTTGACATTTTTTTACAACGGGCCTATAATTGTTGTAAATGTTCTACAACAAGGAGAGGTATGAAGTTTCATGAACTATTTAAACAGAAGCGGATGAAAATAGGTACCGTACGTCAATTCGCGAGGGAGGCTGGTCTAGATTTAGCCTATGTCTCAAGGCTTGAAAATGGGGTTATCTTACCGCCCAAAGACGCCGAGAAGTTGGCAAAGTTGGCGATTAGTTTAGGTATTAGTGAGGGTACAGAGGAATGGCGTGAGTTTATGGATCTAGCAGCGATCGCTAAACACGAACTACCGGAAGATCTGCGTGATGAGCGGGTCGCTTCGGTCTTGCCAGCTTTTTATCGTACACTCCGTCAGAAGGAGATTAGTGAAGAGGAGTTGCGGGATTTATTAGGGTTAATCAATCAGGCTGGGGAGGAGGAATAATGATATGACTTATTTAGAGTGCGGGCAGATACCGATACGAGGTAAAGATGAGGTCACAAGGAGAGCTGAAGAATTATTAGCTGAATGTTGGGATGGGAACTTTCCGGTCGATGTTGAGGCGATCTGTGATCAACTTGGTATTGAGATTCTGCCAGTGCGAGATCTTGAAGATAGATTCTATATCGATGCTTATATCTCGTCCGATTTCAAGACTATTTACGTGGACGAGCGAGGGTTTCTGTCAGATAGTCCTAGATATAGATTTAGTCTAGCGCACGAATTAGGGCACTTTATTTTGCATCGAGATTATTTTTCTAGTGGAGTGTCAGGGGTTGAGGAGTGGAGCGGTATGGCAAGAGGGATCTTCTTTGACCACGCAGAATATGAAGCAAATCATTTTGCTGGGAGTTTGCTGGCTCCGGAAGACGAATTGATAGAAATCCTTAATACTAAGTGCAATGGGAATTTCTCTCGGCATTGTTGGGAGAGAAGTCATGAAGAGTTAAGAGTTATCGTGCAAGAAACACGGAAAATTTTCAGGGTGTCGGAACAAGCGTTTGCTCGAAGATTGAGTGAGTCTCTGCTAGGTATAGAATCATTTAATGAGGTTGCCAGGTAGCAGGTATCTAGGAGGTAATGTGACAACAAGGACCAGCCGAGCCAATACCAGAATAAAGCTACAACTCTTGTGGCAAAATGGGAAGCGTTGTGCGATCTGCGGACGGAAGATTAAGGATTTGGATGATTTGACGATAGATCACATTGTGCCGCTGGCAAAGGGCGGAAAGAATGCGATGGAGAATTATCAACTGGCACACAAAGCGTGCAACGAGGCGAAAGGCAGTATGCTACCGAAAGAGCATATGAAGATTATAAAGTATAATCGGCGGCGGATACTACTGATGAGGATTAGGAAGGGGATTGTGGTATGGTGAATTATGTACATACTATGTACATAATGATTCAATCGTGCTATCATTAGCATGAAGGAGAATAAATAATTATGGCATTAGCAACAGCAGATATACATGTAAAAATCGATCCGCTAGTAAAAAAGAAGGCGGAGAAGAAGTTTAAGGAAATTGGTATTACCATGTCTGATTTTATTAATCTTGAGCTTAGGAGAATTATAAGAGAAGACAAGGCTGCTGCCGAAATTGTAGACGAGGCTTTGCCGGATAATTTACGTATCTCTTCGGTGGATGATTTAGTGGCACTGTTGCAAAAAAGAGAGCGCGAAGATAGTAATAGAGGTTATACTTCGGAAGAAATGAAAACTATACTGTCAGAAAGGCTAAAAACTAAATCATGAAAAAATATATAATCAATTATGAGGATGGCGCAAAACATGATATTTTGAGCATAATTGATTATATAGAAACTAAATATGATGATTCTTTTAATGCGATGAAAGTCGCCATAATTATTTATAGAAAGTGTGAATCGCTGTCGCTTTTTCCAAAAGCCTTTCCCGTGCATCGTGAGTGGAGCACGAAGAGAGAATATCGTGCAGTACATGTTAAGGGATATACGATTATTTATTATGTAGATGATGATAAGACGATAGTAAATATAAGAGCTGTCGTTAATTCTTTTAGGGATATTGATTCATTGATGGCTTAAAAGTGCAGAGTGCTATTATAATATGCCGAGCGAAAGTCTATACTAGTTCATGAAGTTAGGGATAGATTTGTGAGTGTAACAATGCGAGAAGCAGTTGATAAAATGATAAATATTAAAAGTTTAAGCCGAACGAGGGTATTAAAGAATATAGCAATCAGTCATCTGGTCCTCGATTTCTTCAAGCGATTTACCGTCGAATACTTTCATTTTTAAAACCTCTGCTGGATTTTTGCATCGTGCAATGATTTTACCATCATCACTTTCAAAAGATGTAAACATCCAGATATTAAAATCATCGCTTTTGTAATCTGCTGGTTCGATATGATAATAATGATTATTGTAATTAAACTCAATTTCGCCTTTTCTTTTTAGGGCTTCTAAATACTCCTTTTATTCTCGTTCCAATTATTAGTCATAATTCTACTCCTTTTAACAACGACTTGAATGTATTATACAACTTTTTATTGACTATACCTTTTCCTTTAATTGCGATAACTATTGGATTGTCGCCACGCCCAATAGCGGGGAAAAAGGAAATAAGTGATCCGAGCCAGGATGATCTTACTGTTTAAATATTTCCACGTTATCGGCAGAAATAGTCATTTCCGTATATTTATTATTTATTTCGTCTGTTAAGAAAAATCGTACTGTTTTTTCATCTTCTAAAGTTGCATTGTCGACACTCCAGCTTTCATCACTATCTGACGGACCATCGTATTTTTTCACTCCATGGAATACAAGTTTAAGCAAAGCATTTTCAGGCTCGTCTTTTTTATGATCGTTTTGCATCCAAAACGGAAAATTTTCAAATATTAGCGTGAGAGTTTTTAGTCGCACATCGTATCGTATGTCGTCTAGCGAGGAATCATGAAAAGTGTATTGGCCAATTAGGCTTTCAATTGTTATATTCATTTAATCTCCTTCTGGCAAAATATGCGAAGCGGGTGAACCTTTCGCAACTGGATCGCCGTTCTTATTTAAGTATATATTATTTTTACTGGTTGCGCTAGGGTTGTAGATATGATAGTGGTTAAATTTTGCAAAACCATTAGCATCCGGTCGACCTTGATCAAAACGAATCTTGAGGCCAGTCGATTCTTCTTTAAGTTTCATCATTCCGTTTGCGATCTCGGCCGGATGACTAATATTAGTCCAGCCGTTTTTTAGTAGTTTCCTAGGGTTGTTCGGAAGGTTTAATATGACATTTCGGATATGCCCTATCGTCCCAGAATAGCCATAACTTATCCCTTTACTCATAATCTTTTTTCCTTTTCTTAAACGCTTTCGCTGTTGCCCCTTGGAAAGATATTACTTTAATACCTTGTTTTCGCACCCAATCAAAACAAGGAAAATTTGAGGAGCCATATATTAGTATTATTTTTGGATGTAACTGTTTTATTAGCTCAATTATTCCTTTTTCAAATCTTTTACGGTCTATCCTCTTTCTTGGGCTGCCACCTACCGTACCAATACAAACTGTACTATCTGTTTCGACGCCTTGAAAACAATAGCGAAAAGTTTCTTCTGTACCCCAACGAATATTATTTATAACTTCAAGACCTTGTGTGCCAGCCCAGTATCCAAAGGCTCTCATCCTGAAGGTGTTATATATTTTTATTGGTTCTGGAAAATCCTGGTATGTTGAGAAATCTGGAGTAACAATTCCTCTAAAATGCCGAAGTATTTTAATTGCTCGCTCTGGATTTGCCCAAATACCGGCCATTGGACCATCAAATCTATAATCATCTTCATAGAAGCAGACAAAAGAAGAGCTTTTGAAGCCAGTATCTTTTTTGATCCCTTTTTTATAGTTTTCTTTTGCCTCGGTCCAAGTAATAATAGTTGATGGTGTTTCCGTTATAATAGTTGGGCAGATTGGTATATCATAATTTGACCATTTAGCTCCATTGCAAAGATACATATTCCACATATCCTTTAATCCTTTTCGAATGTATTCTTTCTTGTTACGCATTATTTTCCTTTCTTTGTAATAATTCTAGCGGAGATAAATAATTTAAAAATATCAATTATTATTCAATATTGTTTATCCAAAACGCATACGAGACAACAGTTGAGCAGTTAAAAAGGAAGCATTATATTAAACTTTTATATAAATGTTAGATTATATGATATAATTATTTAAACTACATAATCAACGGAGGTATAATGAGTAGGGAAGAAAAAGAAATACAGATTGAAATCGGCAAAAGAATAAAGGAAATTCGCAAAGAGAAACATATTTCTCAAGAAAAACTCATGGAATTATCTGGTGTTACCAACACCACTATTAGTGCCTATGAAAATAACAAGAAAAATATAGGTTTAACAAACCTAGCCAATATTGCAAAGGGATTAGGCTTGACAATCGACGTTTTATATTACGGTACAGAAGAAGAATCGCCAATTAAAAGAGCTCGTCATGATACTGGTCGGAAGATCGTTAACTGTGTGTTTGAATTGTTTAAAGAGAGGGTTATTAATGGTATTTATGATGCCAAAATGAATGAACATGCGGAGTGGGAAGTAGGCTTGTATGAACAGCCTTTGGTAAAGTTCATCAACACCCTTCTCTCGATTGGCGGAGATTATGATAGTACACCCGAACAGACTATCTATGTAGAAAAGGTTAAGGAGACGGCCGCCTATGAAATAAATAAAGAAAAAGAGCAGATGGAAAACCGAAGTAGAATAAGACTAGAAAAAACGATAGAGTTTTGATGATGAATTATTGGGCGTATAATACTTATAGAGATGGTTCGTTTACCAGAGAATAATTAGGGAAAAGTGAAAAGAAAATGAAAACTACAAGATTTATTGAATTAGTTGACAGTGGTCTCGATATTGAAATTCATTATAAAGGTAAGACTTATTGGGTTACATGGGGTCGTGAAAGAGAAAAAATGTTTTATGAGGCACATAAAAAAGACGAAATAGTTTTCTCTGAAGCGAAGGAATTGCTGGAAAAAGAATATCATGGTTTTAAAATTCGAGATATGATTGAGAGTTTGGATGAAGATGCTGATTTAGAGTTTTGACCACGTGCTGTCTATGAATGAATAATGAATGCCCATAATTGGCTTTAAACAAAAAAGAAGCTGCTATATGCGCCAGGGTGGGGTTGAATTGTTAATTCGGGTATGCTAGATATGGAGGCGGGTTGGCTTCGGGGCTTAGTGGGGTTTGGCTTTTGTCCTGGCAGGAATATGCCATAGCGTATTCATGCGGGTGTGGAGCTTCATTAAACAGCTATGCTAGGCGTGCCAGAAGCTCAGAAAGGAGTTGTAGATGGCAATAACGATTTCGCTATGGCGTTTTCGGATTGCCGTAACTTTTCTCTTCCTGAGAAGAAACCAAAGCAAAAAGTTAAGTCGCGAATAGCGACTTAACCACAACCTAAAGATATAGTTCCTAGTGCTATATCTCTTATGTCTTTAATATAGCATTTCGTGAGTAAAATTGTCAATCATTATTGGCCGAAGAAATAATTCAGATCGCTAAAAGCGATTTAACCCAAACCCACAGGTGTAGTTTCTGGAGCTACACCACATGCATTTGTTCTAGTGCTTATAGCGAGATTTGTCAAGGTCCAAAGAGTACTATGATTATGCTTTTCTGAAATGTTAATGGTTTTAATCATAAGGGATATGTGGTATAATTAAGGGGCAATACATCAACATTAAAAATCTGTGCAATGCACTAGCATTCGAATCAAATCTATAAAACGGGGCACTCATTTCGGCCCGACTGCGGATTTGATTCTAATGTTGGTGTATTGCATCCGGAATGGGGCCCCGTTTTTTGTTCCATTTAGTCGGGCTTGGAGTGGTGGTTATTGGATTCGCCATCTCTAGATTTTTAATACGAAGGTGTATTGCAGAAAGAAGTTTTCTGCAATGCCCCAGAGGAATCAAAAAGTTGTAGAAAACTCTTCTTCACGGAAGAGTTTTTCTGTTAAGAAAGGAATTAAGTCGCGAGACCGCGTGCGGAATCGGGGCGAGGTTTTTACTGAGCTTCGGGAAATTAATAGCATTCTGGACCTAACGGCGGATGCGCACCGGAATTATAAAGATCAGAGAATCTTGGAGCCGGCCTGTGGGAATGGTAATTTTTTGGTAGTGATACTTGAGCGACGACTCGCAGATATTAAAAAGGCAATTAAGAAAAAGGATCAAGATGATACGGAGTTTGCAATACTAACAGCATTATCTACGATGTACGGCGTAGATATTATGCCGGATAATATCAAGGAGTGCCACGAACGACTCGAATTAATAATTGAGAAATTTTACAAGGAACGAGTGCCAGCAAAAAATCGCAGACTGGAGTTTTTTGATGCTGTGAAAGAAATATTGCGTACTAACATTCAGCTGGGCGACATGCTGAACGGTAAAGAGAAGATTTGTTTTGTGGAATATACGGTGCCGCGTGATTACTATTTTGTACGAAACGAGTATCGCTTGATTGATTTAGAGCTAGGAATTAATCTGTCGAAAAAGCGAATAAGGCCAACGCATTATTTAAAAATAGGAGGAAGAAATGCCAACGAACATTAGCAAGAACCTATTAAACCTTTCACACTATTATAAGGATAGGCGAAATCCGGATATTTTGGATTGCATCGCCAATCTGAGTTCGGATGAAGTTTTTACGCCACCGGAGCTAGCGGATAAGGTACTGGACCTACTGCCGGAGGAGGTGTGGGGTAATCCGAATCTGAGATGGCTGGATCCAGCTTGCAAGACTGGAGTATTTTTAAGGCAAATCGCGATTCGCTTGATGGTGGGGCTAAAAGATGCAATTCCGGACGAAGCGGAGAGGCGCGAGCATATTTTTAAGAAAATGTTGTATGGGATGCCAATTACGAGGCTTACGGCATTAATGAGCCGGCGAAGTGTGTACTACGCGAAGAATGCGATGAGCGATAAGTCGGTAGTGAAGTTCAACGATAATGAAGGTAATATCATCTTCGTGCCGATGGAACATCATTTTAAGATGGGGAAATGCACATTTTGTGGTTTGTCGCAGAGTGAAAAGGTGCTCGGTAGTCGTGACGGTATGGGGGAATTAGAAAACCATGCATACCAATTTATTCATTTAAGAGAGGAGACATTAAAAACTATGAAATTTGATGTGATTGTGGGGAATCCGCCGTATCAACTTGATGACGGTGGACATGGTGCAAGCTCTGCGCCCATATATCAATTATTTATTAAGCAAGCAAAAAATCTCCACCCAAAGTATATCGCCATGATTATCCCCTCGCGTTGGTTTGCTGGAGGGAAAGGGCTGGACGCTTTTCGAGACGAAATGCTCAAGGATAGACATATTAGCAAGTTGGTAGATTATCCCAATGCCTCTGATTGCTTTCCTGGCGTAGATATAGCCGGTGGAGTTTGCTATTTTGTGATGAATTATCAATATGAAGGAGATTGTGAGGTTGTAACGGTTTTAGGTGAAGATGAGTCAATTATGAAACGCAAGTTAGATGAATTTGATGTTTTTATTAGATGGAATGATGGGGTACCAATTATGCGGAAAGTAGCTAGCTTTAATGAAAAGACCTTAGATAAGGTAGCTTCGTCTCGGAAGCCATTTGGTCTACCAACAAATTTTTCAAATTTTGATGAAAATAATACTCCAGATAAGTATAAAATATATTCTTCTAATAATGTCGGCGTTCGTAAAATAGGGTTCGTGCAAAAGACAATGATACCCAAAGGAAAAGAATATATCAATAAATGGAAGGTTTTAATGCCTAAGGCATATAGGCTTGGAAGTAGAACCGATGGCGGTATTATTCATCCGATTATAGCAGAGCCCGGAAGTGTCTGTACTGAAACTTTCATCATTTTAAAAGCGTTTGACACGGAGCAAGAAGCAAAAAATATGGTTGCATATATTAAAACAAGGTTATTTAGGTTTTTGGTTTATTTAAGAAAAGTCACCCAGGATGCCACCGCAAAAGTTTACGCATTTGTACCAGATTTGCCAATGGATCATAAATGGACAGATACGGAATTGTACAAAAGGTATGATTTATCAGAAGATGAAATAAGCTTTATTGAAAAAATGATTAAGGAGATGGAATAATGGCGGAACTATTAGACTACCAAACAAAGCCAAGGCAGATTTATGCCTATACAGCGAATGGGCAGATTGGGATAAAAGTAGGCGATACAACGAAAGATGATGTAAATATTCGAATTCAACAAGGGCTAGTGAATACGCCGAACCCGCAATATCATATTGAATTTGTGGATTATGCGGTTACTGTTGATGGGCGTTTGTTTCGCGATTATGATGTACATCATGCGCTAGAAGATTTAGGTGTAAAGCGCTTGAAGAATCAAGATGGTTCGAGTACGGAATGGTTCGAGACGGATGTTGCGACAGTTAAGCAAGCATTCCTGACAGTGAAGCATGGTCGCGCAGTTCAGAAAGCTCGGACGAAAGATTATGCACTCCGTGAAGAGCAAAAGAGATTTATCCGTGAGACGGAATCGTATTTTAGAACCTACGATGCGAATCCGAAGAACGATAAAGCGCCGCATTATTTATGGAATGCAAAAATGCGTTTCGGGAAAACTTTTACGGCTTATGAACTCGCTAAGAAAATGAATTGGAAGCGAATTTTGGTGCTAACTTACAAACCAGCAACGGCGAAGCAGTGGCGGGATGATTTGGAAGAACATATTGATTTTGAAGGTTGGCAATTTATTAAGGGCGGTGATTATGATTGGGATATAATTGACCAGACGCAACCGATTGTGTGGTTTGCAAGCTATCAAGATATTTTGGGAAGAGACAAAGGTAAGACGGTAAAAGAAAAGTTTATCAAGATGTATGAGCAATCGTGGGATGCGATGTTCGTGGATGAATACCATTTCGGAGCGTGGCGTGATGCGGCGAAAGAGCTGGGGCAAGCGAAAGATGATAATGAGACAGTGATGCCGAAAGAGGGTGACGAAGAAGGCGAGATTGAGGCGACGATGCCACTTGATGTGAAACACTATGTGTATTTGTCGGGGACGCCATTTCGAGCGATTGCGGATGGGGAATTTGCAGAGGATCAGATTTCGAACTGGACTTATGCAGATGAGCAGAGGAAGAAAGAGGAATATGCGGGGCGCAAAGATAACCCTTATGCGGAGTTACCGCAAATTGTGATGATGACTTATAAGATGCCAGAGAAGTTACGCGAAGTGGCGATGCAGGGAGAATTTAACGAGTTTGATCTGAATACCTTCTTTGCGGCGAAGAAAAATGAGCAAGGCGAATATGTGTTTGATCGTGAAAATGATGTGCAAGCGTTTCTTGCGATTCTGCATGGTGCTAATCTGAAACAAAATGTTGAGGATGGGTTTGCGGCGAAGCGGCCACCAATCCCGTATGAGGATGCAAGACTTTTATCTGTGCTTAATCATACTTTTTGGTTACTACCAAATGTTCCGAGTTGTAAGGCGATGAAAAGGTTGTTAGAGCGAGACAACTTCTTTAGGCAGTATAAGATTGTTTGTGCGGCAGGAAACGAAGCTGGTATGGGCGAGGCGGCACTTGTACCAGTGATGGAGGCGATAACTGATGATCCATTTTCAACAAAAACGATTACACTGTCATGTCAAAAATTAACGACTGGCGTAACGGTAAGACCTTGGACTGGGGTGTTTTTCCTGCGTAATATCACGGCGCCGGAAACATATTTTCAGGCGGGATTTCGGGCACAGTCACCATGGTCTTATACGAACGAGGCAGGTGAAAAGGAAATCTTTAAGGAAACTTGCTATGTGTTTGATTTTGCGCCGACGAGAGCGATTAAGCTAATATCGGATTATGTTTCTGGATTGGGGGTAGGTGATAAGAGAAAACCAGAAGAGCAAATCCAAGAGTTTTTGCACTTTTTGCCAATACTAAGTTATGACGGATATGTAATGCAATCGCTTGACGCGAAGTCGGTGCTGGATATTTCGACATTTGGGATTGGTTCGACGATGCTCGCAAGACGATGGCAGTCGGCGAGATTGGTGGATGTTTCGAATGTGGTATTGGAAAAACTAAGGGATAACGAGGAATTAATAACAGCATTGGAAAAAATCGAGGATTTCCGTAATCTGCGACAAGACTTAACGAAAGTGATTTCTCGCGAAAAAGCAATTAATAAAACGAAGAAGGAGGGCAAAGAGCCAACGCCAGAGGAAAAAAAGAAGAAAAAAGAAAATGATGGATTTAAGAAATGGTTGCGTGAAAAACTGCTAAAGTTTCTCACTCGAGTGCCAGTATTTATGTATCTCACTGAATACCGTGAGGAAACATTAAAAGATGTGATTACGCAGCTTGAGCCAGAACTATTTACGAGAGTAACTGGTATTACGGTAAAAGACTTTGAAAAACTGTGCGAGATTGGTGTGTTTAATAAGGGGCATGTGAATGAAGCAGTATATCAATTTAGGCGATTTGAGGATTCATCACTTAATTATGTTGGTGGTCATGATGAAGTGGGCGATATGCTGGCGCTAATTGGTGGATTTGATGCGGTGGTAACTCGTGAAGAGGCTGATGAAATAATTGAGGGTGTAGTGTAATGATAATGACAAATGTAGAACTAGGAGATTCTGTCCAGAAGTTAGGTTTTCCTCCTGGAATTGTTGATGAATTAAAGAAAAATGGGGTCAGTACAGTTGAAGATTTAGTCAATAAGGATGCTGATGGACTATTCGATAGTAGCTTCACCCTCAAGAATTATCTAAGTAGATTTTTTGTAATAAAAGCTGGCGACAGCAAAAAAGATATTAAAAAAGAAGAAGAAATAATTAGGTTTAACGGATTCACATTTCAGAAGGATTTACAACAGTTTATCAAAGAACACTATGCTAAACAAATAGAGATTCGGTATAAGACGAATCGAACTAAAAGCGATAAGAGGTGGCGACGAGTTGTAGTGGCTGGACAAAATGATGATCTTTTATTTACTAATGATGTTCGCCCGTCTGGTGGGCGTATAGCCTATGCGAAAGAAAAAATTGTAGAGTTTCGTGAACCAAATGATTAATTGAGGTAAATGGAAGAGGGGCTGTCCTGTGGCGTAATTAAATTATACACATATATAATATGGTGCATTTTGCTATATAATATACACATGGATAAAGTGTATGACTGGGTGGAGCTGAGGCGGAGGCTGGCGGAATGTGCAGATGATGAATATCGCGAATTTAGTATGAAGGGGATTCCTTGCGAGCGGCCGTTTATTGGAGTACGAATTCCGCAGATTCGAAGGATTGTGGTGGAGGTGCCGGAAGAGAAGATTGATGAGTTATTGGCAGAGGAGCCGGTGGCGATTGAAGAGGTGCTGGCGCGGGGGATGCTGATCTGCCGGTTGTCGTATGAAGAAATGGTGGCTCCGCGTGAGCGTTTTCATGGTGAGTCGTGGTTTGACTCACAGGTTTCTTGTATCGACAATTGGTGCACTTGTGACACATTTTGTTCGGAAGTAGCGAAAATAATTAAGAAACAACGGACAAGATTCTTTGAAGAAAAAGTCGATAAATTGCTTTCGGACCAGTCGGGAGAATTTGCGGTGAGAGTTGGACTAGTGCTTCTGAAGAGTGCATATATTGAGCCGGAATGGCTAAACGTGATTTTTGACCGAGTGGATGGCCTAGCAAAACGGGAAGAATATTATATCCGGATGGGAATCGCGTGGCTTTTGTGCGATCGCTTCATTAAATATCCGACGGCGACGGCTGGATATATGGTGAGTTCCAACTTGCCAGTTTGGACATTTAACAAAACAATTTCGAAAATTTGTGATTCGTATCGAGTGGATGATGAAACGAAGGATCTGATGAGAAAAATGCGAAGATAGTGTGGTAGCAAGGCATCAAAATAGACGCCGCTGAGGGCGTCTATTTTGACGATGGCTACTTAGTCAACTCAACACCATTCACATAGAGCTTGTGGCCATTTAGGTGGATATTACTGTTACTCGCGTCTGCATTTGAGAGTGATTTTACATATGTATCGCCAGTCAAAGTGAGTGTGCTTGAGGCATCAAGCGACAGTTCAACTCCGCCGGCGTTGTCACTATTGATTACGCCAGTAAAGGAAGACCCACTAGTCAACTTCATAGTCAAACTGGAGATCGAATCGACGACAATGGCGCCAGAAGCTTTTTGATTCTTCATATTGAGCGTAACTACTCCACCATTGCTACCAGAATTACCCCAAGCATCTTGCTGAATGCGAAGGAAGTTGCCGGAAGCATCGTTGTTTACTATCTCATTGTTTTCTAGGTTGATGGTCGCTGTGGTATTAGTCACGTAGAAGCTGTCACCTTGGTTGATGGTAATGTGTGAATCTTTGGCAGTGAACACCGCTTCGCCTGATGCTGCATCGCCACTCATTGATTGGTACAAGAAAATATTCTTGTAGGTGGTGGATTTACCGTTAATAGCATTGTTGGTATCAACAAGGTCCACGTTTTCGAGCGTAATACTATTTTTACCTTCGATGATCGCGCCCTCAGAAGCGGTAGCAATCAATTTCGCATTTTTGACTGTGATGTCGGCGGTAGAATAGATTGCTGGAGAACCTTTGCCAGTGGTCTTATAAGTACCGCCGTCGACATTCATGGTGCCACCGCCACGATCCGATCTGATCGCTGCGCTGGATGTGCCGGCTGTATTGATAGTCAAATTGGTAGCGTTGAGGATACCACCACCGGTCACCATGATGCCACCAGAATTACCTTTGCTAGTCGTAATAGTGGAATCAGAGATGTTGATGGTCGTATTGTCTGATGATGCATTGTTGGTCGTGGCCGAACCACCATAACTAAACACACCATTAGCACCAGTGGCATCGGTAGTGATAGTAGAATCTTTGATAGTCAGATTGGCGCCGGATTTGGCTAGGATGGCTGAATTTGTGCCATAAAAACTAGTATTGTCACCGCCGTCTGAATCACCGGTCTTATTGATCGTCACGTTTTTGAGGCTAGCGGTGATATTACCAGATACTAGCACAGCGTTTTGGTCGCTACTCTCCGAGGTAAATTCGGTATCAGAGATCTCTTCGTCTGTGCTGATCTCTTTTACGCCAGAATAGGTAGTAGAGGAACTGTCCTGTTGAGCTAGAGAAGTGTCATCGCCACTACGGCTCCCCATTATATTGATCAAGGCAAACCAGAGTCCACCCAGGATCAGTACCAATACTATAATGGCACTGATCTCGGCAACTAATTTCTTATCTTTCATATAGCATCCTTAGCTATTATTGGTGGTCTTATCAGACTCTTTGTTGGATTGATTACTTGAGGAATTCTGGTCAGATGGTGCCTCATTGTTTTCGGAATCTGGCATTTCAGGCGGTTGGCCATCTTGACTTTCCTGATCACTGTTAGAATCCGGCTTCGATGGAGGGGTGCCGTGTTTTTGCATGCTGCTATCTGAACTATTTGCGTTAGTAGTGAGAGCGTAAGCCACAAAGGCTCCGGTCGAGATGATAGCGCCCACTAGTACGCCGATGATGAAGAGAATGATCTTGTCTCTACAGTTGGTTGGTTTATGATTGGATTCTTCCATTTGTTGCTCCTTTTTAATCATTATACCACTTATGATACAGTATAAACCTGAAATGAAAATGAAAAATGTCACCTAATTGCTAATATCTGATTTTCAGATTCATTTTAACTTCAGAAGAGATAATGATATTATAATAAAGGAGAAGATATGAGAATATTATATGTAGAAGATGAAAAATTTCTAGCTGAGGCGGTGAAATATAATCTGGAGAAGCAAGGCATCACGGTCGACCTCGCCAGTGACGGCGAGGAAGGATTAGATATGGCGGTGCAAGATATATATGACTGCGTAGTATTAGATATCATGTTGCCTAAGCTAGCTGGTACAGATATCTTGGTGCGAATGCGCGAGAAGAAGGTGATGACGCCAGTGATTATGTTGTCGGCGCTTTCTGAAGTAGAATCGAAAATACAACATTTGGACAAAGGTGCGGATGACTACCTTGCCAAACCATTTAAAACGGCTGAGCTGGCTGCTAGGATAAGGGCACTTTGTCGTAGGCCTAAAACATCTGATACTGGGAAACTGACTTTTGCTGACCTTACGCTCGACAAAGACACAATGACCTTAAATGGTGAGCAGTTAACGGCAAAAGAGGCAGCGATCATGAGTGAATTTTTGCAATCGCCAAATAAGCTGATCGGAAAAGACTATCTTTTGGCAAAGATCTGGGGAGAAGACGGGCTCGGTGAAGATAATTATGTGGAATCGTATGTGTCTAGAATTCGTAAATTATTAAAAACTAAAAATTGCCGCGCCAAGATCATTACCATGCGTGGCTTAGGATATAAATTAACGGATTAGTATTATGTTCAGACAACTACGTAATAAGATAATCTTGATCACTATGGCGGTCACGACGATAGTACTTGTTCTTGCCGGAGCCGGCATTATGTTCTTCTCATCGAGCTTAAGACCAGAACCACGACCAAAGCCAAAATCCTCGAACGAGTTGATAATTGACGGCGGAGAGCCTGCGAATCAAGAGCTTGAGAGATATATCCGCGAGGATCGCAAAGAAGGCGAGACGAGACTATTAGTCACGCTAGCGGGAGTGGGAGCGACGATCGAGGTCGTGGTATTTATCGTGATCTATCACTTATCGCGCAGGATTATTACGCCAGTAAAAGATGCGTATGAAAAACAAAAATTATTTATCGCCAATGCCTCACATGAATTAAAGACTCCACTTGCGGTGATACAAGCTAATCTAGAAGCCCTAGATGTTGACAAATCTAATAAAAAGTGGTGTAACAATATAGAGCATGAGGTGGCTCAGGCGAGTAGTTTAGTGTCGGATCTGCTGAGCTTGGCGCGATTAGATGCAGGTGATACGCACAATAATAGTAAGATCGAGAATTTTGATCTAGTGTCAGAGATCCAAGAGCATATTGAAAGATTTCGACCTAAGTTTGAGGGTAAGATTACGTTCAAAACTAGTGACGCCAAGAAATTATATGAATTACCAAGACAAGGGATATTGCAAGTATTTGATATTCTGCTCGATAATGCCACTAAATATGGTAAAAAGAAGATTGTAGTTGAACTTAGCCAAGATAATTTAAGCGTCAAAAATGATGGGGCGAAGATAGACAAGGCGGAGCGTGAGAAGATTTTTGACCGCTTTTATCAGACCGACAAGACGCGAGAGGGGTCTGGACTGGGCCTTGCGATCGCTAAGTCAATCTGCCAACGCGATGGATTTAAGATTGCATGCCACGAGGAAGATAACATGACCAAATTTGTAATAAGGCTCTGATTTGGTATGGTATAATTATCTAAAAGGAGGTCCATGGAATTCGTGAGAATGAAGTACGCGAATAATAAACTAATCAATGCCAACCTTAAAGAGCATCGTGAGATCATCGAAGAATATATTATAAAAAAACACATGGAATACTTAGGGTTTGTACCGGTGCTTTTTGGGCCAAACGGCAAACCCCTAGAGATTGACCTAATCTTCAAAACGCCTGCAGAGCCAGCACAAGACGCGAAAAAGTAAAATCTGGCCTAAATCTATGTTATAATCGTAAGCAGAATGGGGAAAATTACTAAATACTTAAATCAGCTCACGGTCGGAAATGTTTTTGATACGCCAGAGATATTGGAAAGATATTCCGTGGACCAATCGGCGCTTAAAATCAAGCCGAAATTTGTGGCTTTTCCAGAATCGACAGACGATATTCGTAAATTGATGCGTTTTTTTAACCAGCTAGCGGCAAAAGATATCAAGGTCGCTGTGACAGCGCGCGGAGCGGGGATGGACGAGAGCGGTGGTGATCTTACTAATGGTGTAGTCATCTCGACCGAGAAATTAAATCGCTTGCTCGAGATAGATGTGCGCGAGCGTTTGGTGCGTGTCCAAGCTGGTATTACTTTGCGTGAGCTTAACACTGCGCTTTCGGTATCTGGTTTGACCATCCCGATTGACGGAAGAGACGACGAAACGATTGGGGGATTGATCTCTAATTACAAGTCTGATTCCTGTGCTGGTAAATATGGTGGCATCTATAATTATGTGGTGAGACTCGAGGCAGTACTAGCCAATGGCGAATGTTTGCAAACGGAGCGTCTGAAAAAATATGCATTGGCTAAGGCAGCGGCTGATAAATCACTTTCGGGTGAGATATACCGCAAGATGGCAAAGCTTGTAAAAGAGAATCCGGAGTTGCTTGAGAAATTATCCAACGAAGAGCACGATCGCACTGGTTATCCACTAGTACCTGAAATGGCCTACCGGGAGTCGCTAGACTTAAAACCTCTATTCTTCGGGGCGCAAGGTACGCTAGGGATTATATCTGAAGTAATCTTAAGGGCAATACCGATCAGGCATCGCCCAGAGAGAGCGGTGGCGACTTTCAAAGAGATTGGCCAAGCAGTGCGGTATGCCGAGACGATTCGCTCGCTCCGGCCAAGGCAGATTAATCTTTATGATCTTGGTATTATCCGTGAGGCGCGTGAGACTGGCAAGAATCTCGATGGCGTAATCCGTAAGCTTGAAGATGGATTCGTGGTGTTTGCGAATTTTGACGAACGTCCAGGTATTCAGATTAAAAGACTAAAAGCTATGCGAGATAAGTTTCCTCGCAATGCTAAATTCATCTATGAATCACTAAACGATAGGCCTACTCTGAACGAGTTTGAGAATTCGCTGACCAACTATCTTAGCTACGTAAAGAAGGGTGAACGCGTACCGATACTAACTGACTTCTACATCCCACAAGAAAATCTCAAGAGCTTCCTTAAAGACCTAGAAGTGCTAGAGAAGAAACTAGAGCTGAAAGTAGAGATTTTTGGCTCGTTAGATACTTCCATCTATAGCCTACGTCCTAAATTTGACCTAGAAGAAGAAGGTTTCAACAAGAAGGCTACGGCATTCTTGCGTGCTGGAGCTTATATCATTGATAGGCAGGGCGGGAAGCTAGCAGGTGGCACGACAGAGGGGCGTCTGAAAGCCGTGGTGACTAACACCACGATACAAGAGCCAGAGAAGAAACTCTTTAATGACATCAAGGATGTATTTGATCAAAATGGGATACTCAATCCAGAAGTGAAGCTCGGGGCAAGCTCTAAGTTTACTTTGACCCATTTTAGGACTACCAATCATCCGAGAATTATGGTATAGTATATATAATATATAGGAGTTATTATGAAAACAAAGTCGAAAAAACTTTCGGATTCTAGAGTTGAGTTGACTGTAACTTTGGATTCCAAGGACCTTGCGCCGGTACGCGAGAAGGCTCTCGCTAAACTAGCCAAAGATGTAAAGGTAGAAGGCTTCCGTAAAGGCAAAGTGCCAGTAGAAGTCGCCACTAAATTCATTCCAGAAAATGATCTTAATGCCGAGATCGCCGATATGGCTGTACGTACGACCGTAATCTCAGCTTTTCAGGAGGTGGAGAAATCGCCACTAGTACTACCTAGCGTCAATGTGACTAAATATGTACCTGGCGAAATGTTGGAGTATACCGCGACCGCCGATATCATTCCAGACGTTAAACTCGGCGATTATAAGAAGCTTGGCGTGAAGAAACCGGAAGTCAAGGTCACCGACAAGGAAGTCAAGGAGATTCTAGACAATATTGCAACTTCATTTGCTGAGAAAAAGGTCGCGAAGAAGGCTGCCGAAAATGGCGACGAAGTGATCATTGACTTTGTCGGCAAGAAGGACGGTAAGGCCTTTGAAGGTGGTTCGGCTAAGGATTATAAATTGACGCTCGGCTCAAATACCTTCATTCCAGGATTTGAGGACGGTATCATTGGCCATGAATCTGGTGACAAGTTTGATCTCAAGCTCACTTTTCCGAAAGATTATGGTGTAGCAGATCTAGCCGGCGCGAAGACGGTGTTTGAGGTATTAGTCAAGCAGGTAAATGAGGTAAAGAAACCAAAGATCGACGATGAGCTAGCAGCGAAGTGCGGCCCATTTAAGACTGTAGATGAGCTAAAGGCAGATATTCGCAAGAATATTGAGACCCAAAACACCTACAAGCTCGACGAAAAATTTAAGGATGACTTGGTAAATGCGTTGGTCAAGAAGTCAAAGGTGCCGGCACCAGAAATCTTGATTGATGATCAGATTCGGGCAATTCGTGATGACATGACTCGTAATGCCGCTGCGCAAGGCCTAAGCTTTGAGGATTTTCTAGAGCGTAATCATGAGACCTTGGAAAATTGGGAGAAACAAGCGCGCGAGATTGCTGAGGTACGCGTGAAAGCTTCACTAGCTCTACAAACTCTAGCTGTAGAGCAAAAGATTACGGTATCAGACGAGTTAGTAGCGGCCAAGATCGCGGAACTTAAGGATGTCTATAAGAAATCACCTGATGCCTTGAAGTCTCTTAAAGATCCAAATGTCAAGATGGATATCAAGAATCGCATGATCATTGAAGCGACGCTTGATTATCTAGTAAAGGTAAATAGCTAATCATAAGTTAGATAGGCCTAGCATATCATGTCGGGCCTATTTTTGTGGGGTTTATACCTAAATTGAGATTATAGAATTATTAATATTTTTGCTTTAACCATAGCCAGTATGATATAATACTTAGTAACGGTATATCTACTTATTTCTTGATATGAGTAGGACCAGAGAAGGGCAAAACTAATAGGAATATACAATCATGAAGCAAAGCCTATATAAAATATCAACGTTAGCTATACTCCTGGTCAGCCTCTTTATTTTTGGAATGGGGCTCTCAGATAATGCAGATGCTCTCACCTACCAATCCGGCGTAGGAGTAAACTTCACCTTCAATCCTACTATTACCATTAATGTAGGAGGAGACTTAGTAATAAGTGAACTAACACCAGGCTCATCAGCAGATTCTAACATCATCAGTGTAGGAGTAACTACCAATGCATCATATGGCTATAATCTATCAGCCACAGTAGGACAAAAGAATGGTACTGATGCACTAGTC
>JAZQBP010000030.1:0-8011 GCA_045545815.1 Candidatus Nanosyncoccus sp.
TTGCTCGCCGTCCTCGCAAAGGCTCCTCGAAAGAGTTTTTCTCGCCTCAATCATCAGGAAGGGTAATCGCTCTCGGCACTACTGTTGCCAGGACCTTGGAATACTACGGCAAGACAGGTAAGACTAGCGGTGAAGACGATATCTTTATCTATCCCGGCTTTGATTTCAAAGTCATTGATGGTCTCATTACGAATTACCATGCCCCTAAATCTACAGTTCTAATGCTCGCTTCCGCCTTCGCCGGCTGGGATCATTTAAAGAATGCTTACGAACATGCCATTGCCGAGAAATATAACTTCCTGAGCTACGGAGACTCGATGTTAATATGTTAAAATTCGATATCAAAAAAAGAGGTGGACTAGCTAGAGCCGGCGTAATTCATACGCCACATGGCGACATTAAGACTCCAGCCTTTGTTGGAGCAGCTACGAGAGCTACTGTTAAGGCTCTCACCATGAAGGAAATGCGCGACATCGGCTCTCAGGTTATTTTAGCTAACACTTACCATTTGATCTTACGACCAGGCACCGAACTGATCAAAGAAGCCGGAGGCCTAGCCGAATTTTGTGCATGGCACGCCCCAACCTTCACCGACTCAGGTGGTTTCCAGATCCTCTCCCTCCCGGATGTCAAGATTACGGAGGATGGCGTCAGGTTCAAATCCCATGTCGACGGAGCACAGCTAGAGATGACACCAGAGTCGTCAATGCAAGCCCAATGGGCCATTGGTGCTGATATCCATATGGCCTTTGATCACCTGGCAAAATCTGAAAGCCGCGAAGACATGGAAGAAGCCATGCACCGCACCCACCGCTGGCTCGACCGATGCGTCGCCGAACACGAACGGCTAAAAAATGGTATATTAAACACAAAAACCACAAGCATCGAGGGACATAAAGACAAAATCTTTGATTTTGTCGCTGAAGAGGCGAAGCAATGTGATAAAATCTCTGATTTATCACATTGCGAAGCTCCCGAGATGCGTGGTTTTTGTGCTAATCGACCACAATATTTATATGCAGTCGTGCAGGGCGGCACATTCAATGATCTGCGCGCCGAATCAGCCAGGTATTGTGCTAGCAAGAATCCCGATGGCTTCGGCATCGGCGGCGTCTTTACTGCGGATGGTATGGATGAGATGCTAAAGACTGTTAATAGTATCTTACCAGAAGACAAGCCCCGTCATCTTCTCGGCATGGGTCAGGAGCCAATCGACCTCTTCGTGGGCGCTGAATACGGATGCGATACCTTTGACTGTGTTGGTCCTACCCGCATGGCTCGAAATGGCTCACTCTATACCAACGACGGCCGTATTAATATCAAAAATGCTAAATATAAACACGACTTCACTCCACTCATGGAAGACTGTGATTGTGAATTGTGTCAAAACTACACGCGCGCTTACCTCCATCACCTATTTAAGGTCGACGAGATTACTGCAAAAGTTCTTGCTAGTATTCACAACGAGCACTTCGTTGTTAGTCTCACTGATAAAATCCGCGAAAGTATCCTAAACGACACCTTTGATGACTTTAAAAAATCTTTCCTAAAACGTTATTATCATTAATTTAGATATTGCCACACCGGACCTTCTGGCGTATCTTTGACGGTGAACCCTCTCTTGGCCAACTCGTCGCGAATCTCGTCAGATTTTGCGTAGTCTTTCGCCTTCCGCGCCTCATCGCGCTTCGCGATTAATTCTAGAATATCATCTGTGGCCTTCGGAGAATCTTCAATTAAATTCAACCCAAACAACTCATCCACTTTCTGCCAATCTTCAAGCGATAGGATGGATGAATCGATCATGGCAAAAGCTTCAGCTGAATTTAGATTACTATTTACGGCTTCAAGAATGCGATTAAAAGCACCTTCGCTTACAACCTCAGATTGGTAACACTCGGCAATTCTATTGCGCCACCCTAGTCTTCTGGCTCGCGCACCCTCAAGCGATTCAAAGGTAAAATTGCGTGTGCCCTGATAATGTCCAGCGAGGACCCACATCTTGTAATCCATCGCCGAAAAACCACGCTCAGCCAGATCTCCTAAAGTATAGATATTACCAAGCGACTTAGAGATCTTCTCGCCATCTATCGTAATAAAATCACAATGTAACCAAGTCTTCGCTAAAGCTCGCCCTGTCATAGCATAATATTCAGCGATCTCATTGGTGTGATGCACTGGGATATGGTCAATACCGCCAGTATGAATATCGATCGGACCACCAAGCTCTTTATCGATGATCGTTGCGCATTCGAGATGCCAGCCTGGATAACCAGGGCGACCGAGATAATCCCATCTCATCGCATGCTTTTCGTCCGGCTGGATAAACTTCCATACTGCAAAATCTGATGCGTTACGCTTCTCATCCGAGAACTCTACTCGTGCACCAGCCTTCAATCCGGCTAGATCCAGCTTTGCAAAATCAGCATATTCGGCAAACTTAGCGGTATCATAGTAGACTCCATCACGAGTCTCGTAGGTAAACCCGTGCTCGCTCATTAAGTCCACTGCACGCATGTCTTCTTCGATATAATCTGTCGCGCGCGCCAAGACTTCTGGTTCCGTCAATGCCAAATCGTGGTAATCTTTCATAAAGGCATCAATGTAAAAATCCGCTACTTCCCATACCGTTTTCCCTTCTCTTGCAGCACCTTTTTCGAGTTTATCTTCACCTGAATCGCCATCTGACACTAGGTGTCCCACGTCGGTGAGATTAAGTACTCGTTTTATGTTGAAGCCATTTGCTTTCAAGGTGCGTACCAATAAATCCCAGTAAATATAGGCCGTCAAATTACCAATGTGTGCGTAGCTATACACCGTCGGTCCGCAAGTGTAGATCTTGACCACATCAGAAAGTGGCTTGAAATCCTCAATCTTACGGCTTGCGGTATTATACAGCTTCAGCATTCAGAGCCTCCTCTAAGATACTAACAAGTTTAGTGTACTTATCTCGTGACACCCCGTGTCTCCCCTCGGTCTTGATTGCCTTAACAATATATTTCGGATTAGCTTCAAGCACACTTGGAATATTGTATGAAGCGATAAATTGGTCCATATTCCCATAAATCAATATAGTTGGCGTAGTGATACCTACCAGAGTCTTATAGTTATGAGGATTTAGGACAATCTTCTTCATTGAATTATTGAAAGATTTTTCCTCTATAATGCCACGGTTTTTAAGCGAGACAGCCTCAGTAAACATCTTCATACCAGCCTTAAACGCCGGACTAAGTAGATCTCTTTCAGTGTAGATTGGTGGAGAGATAAGGATCAACTCCATGATGGACTTCTTGTATTTATCAGCATAATGCGTAGCGATCAAAGTCCCCATCGAATGACCGACCATCACAATGGGGATATCTAGCTTTAATTTCTCGATAGAATTATGTAAAGCTTCAAGCTGGTCATTGTAATCATAATCCAACTTATCACTCCGCATTGATTTACCAGAGCCTAGAAGGTCGAAGGCGATGAAACGTACATCTTTTAGTGAACGTGTTCCTTCCAGATATTTTATCGCATTAGCAAAACTTGACGAATCAGCAGCGATTCCATGCACGAAAATGACTGCCAGCCTAGGTGTCTTTGAGCCACATTGATCGTGAACTTTTTTAAGGGTTAATTTCTTCTCAAACATTGTTAATCATCTCCGGTATTATTTTTACTAGATCGCGCACAACTTCGTCATAAGTTGTATCATAAGTTCTAAAACCTGCCGCCAGTGGATGACCTCCACCACCAAAGTAGCCAGCGATCTTTTCGGCGATCGGTGCATCGGGACTAGTGCGTATTTTGCCAGTCACCTTTCCATCTGGATAAGTCTTGATAGCTACAGCTACTTGTACACCTTCAACCAAACGCATTTCTTCTAGAATAAGGACGTTGGGATTATATTCATCAGAGTATTCACGAATATCTTCCCACGGGATATGTACAGTAGCAAGACTACCGTCAAGAGAATATTCTATACGATGGATTAGCTCTGCTTTATAATCTAGGATTCGTGGAGATTTCTTCATGAACTCACGGCGTCTCTCTTCTAGTTCCGAGATGGAAGCCCCGAGTCGAGTTAGTTCAGCTGCGATCTCAAAAGTCTCTGCCGAGACGGAAGCGCTGGTTAGCCCCAAGGTGTCAGATAGTAAGCCTTGGAACAAGGCCTCAGCAGCTTCTTTGTTAATATTAAATTTAAGATCTTTAGCGATGCGATAAATCACTTCGGTACAAGACGGCCGTACTTCAATAATACTCTCGTGTGGAAAATTGAGGTCGTCTGCCGTCTCGTGATGATCGATCACAAAGATCGGCGCAGAATACAACCTATTTCTGATTGCATTATCATCGAGTAATTTTGACAACAATACCTCTGCTGCCGTGTCTACTATGATATAACCATCAGCCTTGTAGTCAAACTCATTCGTCACACGCGACCAATCAGTAAAGTATCTCAGATATTTCGGTACATCCACAGGACAATAAAGCGACACCTCTTTGCCATCAAGTAGATAATCTAAAGCAATCGCACTGCCCATCGAATCCCCATCCGGATTCTCCGCCTGGATTACACAGATTCTATTTTTCCCTTCCAAAAAATCACTAAATTTTGTGTACATATATACATTATATCATGCTAAAATAGATACATGAATATTTTTCGAGCCGACAGAAAATTTGAGAAATTTGAAGACGTGACCCCAGCAATCCTCAAAAAAGAGAAAGTTAAACTACTGCTTTGCGACCTCGACAATACTCTAAGACTTCACTCCGAGAAAGAGCCTGCCGACGAGTTGCAAGAGTGGGTCAAAGATTGCAAAGCTGCCGGAGTAAAGATCGTGATTATCTCTAACAATGGTCGCAAAAAGATGATGCAGAAATTCTGCGAGCCGATCGATGTCGACTGTACTTGGTGGGCAAAAAAACCAATGAGCACTAAGCTGACCGAGGCTATGCAAGAGCATAAGTTTAAACCCAAAGAAACAGTGATGCTGGGAGACAAATGGTCTACGGACGTACTCGCTGCACGCTTTGCCGGTATTCGTGCCTGGAAGGTCGATCACCGGAGAGATATCGTATGACACTTCCGACTTATCTGACCATTCTCCGCATTGTTTTGGCTATTATCTTTTCAGTGTTTGCGAGCTTGCCAGACGTCAGTTTTGCCAGGCCAGTAGCTCTCGTCATCTTTATTGTCGCTGCATTGACCGACAAGATAGACGGCCATCTCGCCAGAAAAAACAAACAAGTCACTACTCTGGGTGCTTTTCTTGATCCGATCGCGGATAAGATGTTGGTTAGTCTTGCTTTTCTAATCTTAGTCTATCAAAACATTGTCCCACTTTGGGTATTTGCAGTTATTCTGGTACGCGATCTCGCTGTAGACGGCCTTCGCATGCTGGCTTCTAGTCAGAAGAAAATCATCGCGGCTTCTTTTACCGGCAAGTTTAAAACCACTCTTCAGATGGTCGCACTCATTATCATTCAATTTGGCCTAGTCTTCCCCTCTGACTTTATTCGCATTACCGGCAACATATTCCTATATGCCGCGCTTCTTCTTACTATTTACTCAGCCATCGAATATTTCTACAAGAACCGTAAGATCTTAACTAAATAGAGTCAGTAGAGCAAGTATTGAGGTGGCAAAAGCCGTCGAATCAATCCGATCCAAGAATCCACCGTGTCCCTCTGAACCACCAACCAAAATCTCGAGCCAGGAAAATATTTTGTTTTTTCGTACGATCTCATTAGAATCCTTCACCTTAAAGGTCCTCTTGAGATGGCTCTCAAACAAATCACCAGCTAAAGCCAAAGGACCGCATAACAGATAAATCCAGTCGCTGCTAAAACTTCCTCTCGCCGCCATTAAAATGGCAACAGCGCCGATCGACATCGCTAAGCCACATAGCGTGCCTTCCCAAGTCTTATTCTTGGAGATTTTCGGAAAAGGCCTTGACTTCCCGAACCACTTACCGCCAAACATCTTACCAAATAGATAAGCGAAGACATCGTATCCAGGTACACCCAAAATGATGTACCAGAAGTGAGAAACGTCAGTCTGGGAAACGAATAGGCATCCATAAGCCAAAAAACCAGCTTCCAAGATTACGAGTATAGCATTATCAAAACTATGTTTCTTCTTAAAAAAGCTTAGTAGCTCTAGGAGCGCTACAAAAGAAAAGAAACCATACAGTATCTTAAATGGTACGCTGTCAAAAGTATATAAAGCGATGAGGGCGATGACAAACATCGACAAACCCACCACTAGTCTCACCCTAAAATTCTTATCCATACAACGATTATAGCACAACAGGTCAATAAATGTTATAATATAATACACTATGCCATTGGAATTTGTTTATAACAAGATTAAAAATACTCTACGCAAGATCGATATGCGCCTTGAGCGCGCCAAGTACGGTTACATCGATAAGTTGCCGAAGGACATCCAATATTTTGAAGGTGGGTTATATGATGTTGTCTATGAATCATCTTGCAAGTGGCCACATAATATCGCTATTGAGTATTTTGACAACCAAATTACCTACAAGGACCTGATCAAAAGAATCAATAAAGTCGCCGCTTCCCTCAAAGCGATTGGCGCCGAAAAGGGCGACCGTATTACAATCTGTATGCCGAATACCCCAGAGGCTGTCTATATGTTCTACGCGATCAACGAGATAGGAGCAGTAGCCAATATGATCCACCCACTCTCCTCTGAAAAGGAGATTGAAGAATACGTCAATCAAGCCGGCTCTAAGCTCATGCTCTGTGTCGACATCGCTTATCCCAAAGTCGAAGCCATTATCAAGGGCACTAAGCTCGAACAAGTCGTTGTAGTCTCGCCTACGAGATCGATGGACCTGATCGTCCGAGCCGTATACAAGCTAACCAAAGGTCGCAAAAACCACATCAACAAATCTCAACACATTATTACGTGGGATAAATTCCTCTCAAAAGCCAGCCGCTATATCGGCAATCCACACGCCCGTGTCAACGCCAAAGATGATGCCGTGATCATGTACTCTGGCGGTACGACCGGCAAGCCTAAAGGCATCATCCTCAGTAACCTCAACTTCAACGCCCAAGCTCTCGGCGCTAAATACCTGGTACCAGAGTTGTTCAAGCCAGATTATTCCTTCATGGCCTTCTTACCTAATTTCCACGCCTTTGGCCTAGGCTGTTGTATTCATATGCCGCTCTACTTTGGTGCGCGCACTTTCTTGATTCCCCAATTCAATCCCAAGAAATTCAAGAGTTATATCAAGAAATATAAGGTAGATATTTTAGTAGGCGTTCCAACTGTCTTCGAATATCTCACCAAGATCAAATTCAAAAAAGACGACCTAAAGAATGTTAAATATGTAGTTTCAGGTGGTGATATGATCAGCATGAGTAGTAAGGAGCAGATCAATGATTTTCTCAAAGCCCATGGCTCCAAGGCTCTGATCGAAAATGGCTACGGCCTCACTGAGGCTTCGGGTGGGTTCATCTTTTCACCGCGCAGTATCGCCAAAGAACCCGATTCCATCGGTTATCCTATACCGGACAATGAGGTCCTTATTATGGACATAAAGACTAAAAAAGAAGCCAAGTTGGGCGAAGATGGCGAGATCTTGGTCCGCGGACTATCGGTTATGAAAGGCTATCTAAATGACCCAACTGAAACAGCCAAAGCTTTCATCAAGATCGGCAACAAAAAATATCTTCGCACGGGTGATATTGGGTACGCAGACGAACGTGGCGTCATTCATTTCCGTTCGCGTCTGAAGCGCATGATTGTCTCAAACGGATACAACATTTATCCTGCCGGTATCGAAGATGTCACTTTGAAGTGTAAGGATGTTGCCGCAGCTGCCGTGATCGGTAAAGAAGATAAGCTACGTGGAGAAAAGGTTGTAGTCTTCGTGGTACCACGCGAAGAGGCCAGTGAGCGTACTATTCGTAAAGAATTGGGCGCTATCTACAAGAAATATCTCGCACGCTATGAAACACCACGCGAGATTCGATTCATTGCAGA
>JAZQBP010000031.1:0-10741 GCA_045545815.1 Candidatus Nanosyncoccus sp.
TTGCCTACCGTACCGCAAACCAACACCGGTGCTCGAGTCGAGTAGACTAAGACCTACGAGAGAACCTTCGCTAAGGAACTCGGCAAAAAAGCGTCCGTAACTTCGGAATAAGGACTGCCCCATCATTAAGATGAGGATTTGCAAGAGTAGTATTGGCGAAAGATTAGGTTATATAATTACCTTTGAAAATTCAAATATACCAAAATCTTTTGTCGAGACACTTACTTTTGCAGCCCGATCGTCATTTTAATGATGGGGCCGCAGCTAAAGAGCCCACGGAACTGTTTACCAAAAACACAGGTCTCTGCTAACGCGAAAGCGGATGTATAGGGGCTGACTCCTGCCCAGTGCCGGAAGGTTAAGGGGAGAACTTCACGGTTCGAACTGAAGCCCCGGTGAACGGCGGCGATAACTATGATCGTCCTAAGGTAGCGAAATTCCTTGTCTGGTAAGTTCAGACCCGCACGAATGGAGTAATCATGTGGGCACTGTCTCGGCGAAGGCCTCGGTGAACGTGCATTGGCGGTAAAGATGCCGTCTGATCATGCCAGGACGAGAAGACCCCATGGAGCTTTACTACAACTTTGCATTGATTGTTGGAGCATTTTGTGTAGAATAGGTGGAAGACTTTGAAGCAGATACGCTAGTATTTGTGGAGTCGCAATGTGAAATACCACCCTGAGTGTTTTAGCGATCTCACTTTTGACATGAACTGCCAAAAGGACCGTGCATGGCGGGTAGTTTAACTGGGGCGGTTGCCTCCTAAAGAGTAGCGGAGGCGTTCAAAGGTTGGCTTCACACGGATGGAAATCGTGTTGAAAAGTGTATGCGCAAAAGCCAGCTTGACTGTGAGGGCTACAACCCAATCAGACACGAAAGTGGGAGCAAATGACCCGCTGTATAGAACTTCGGTTCAATTTACGTGGGAAAGACAGCGCACACGGATAAAAGTTACCCTGGGGATAACAGGCTGATCGCGCCCAATAGTTCACATAGACGGCGCGGTTTGGCACCTCGATGTCGGCTCATCACATCCTGGAGGGGGAGCACCTTCCAAGGGTCCGGCTGTTCGCCGGTTAAAGTGGTACGCGAGCTGGGTTCAGAACGTCGTGAGACAGTTCGGTTTATATCCGGCATGATCGCCTAAGAATCTAGAGGAGATCTGTCTCTAGTACGAGAGGACCGAGATGGACGAACCTCTAGTGTGCCGGTTGTGGTCACCTACTGCATCGCCGGGTAGCTATGTTCGGAAGAGATAAGCGCTGAAAGCATATTAAGCGCGAAGCCCACTCCAAGATAAGGATTCCCTAGGAGACTCCAGAAAGAAGATCTGGTTGATAGGCGCAAGGTGGAAGCATGGCAACATGTGGAGCCGAAGCGTACTAATAGGTCCATCGCCTTTTTATGTTCTAGGTTTTCGACGTGACTAGTCATGGCGGGAACCTAGGAGACTTAGCTAGCAATTGGTGTTTAATTGCACCGAGCCACTTAAAATCTTTACACCTTATGGACATCAATAATACTTTCAAATCTACGATTTGAAAGTCCATAATCAATTTCAAAGTAGCGACATGCGCGGTACTTTGAAATAGTTAACTTTGAAAAGAGGTTGGGAGAAAAACTTTTTAAAGTTTGTCTCCCAAATGAATTGGTGCCCATAGCGCCAGGGAAATACCTGTTACCATTCCGAACACAGAAGTCAAGCCTGGTCGCGCCGATTATACTGCAACAGCGGGAAACTAGGAAGGTGCCAAATTATAAAAAATCACCCGTAATACGGGTGATTTTTTCTATGAGGGGTTGTCTTTTGTGTCTTCTGTGATATAATAGATATATACATTATTGACCGACCGTAAGGCCGGTTGTTTTAATAGAAAGGAAAAGATGGAGAATCTAGATTTAAAACAGATGTCGGCGATGGTTGACATTATTGCGGAAGAAAAGGGCTTACCAAAGGAAGCTGTTTTGAATGTGATTGAACAGGCAATCGCTGCGGCTTGGCGTAAAGATAATGGTGATAGAGAAATGAATGTGCGGGCTACGCTTAATACTCAGACTGGTGAGGCGGATGTATTTGTGACTCGCGAGGTGATCGAAGATGGTTTGGCATATAATACTTCGACCGAGATTCCAGAGGCGGAAGCCTTGAAGTTAGACAAGAATGCAAAGATTGGTGATACTGTCGAAGAGAAACACAAGGTGACTTCTTTTGGACGTGTGGCAGCTGGTACAGCTAAACAGGTTGTGATTCAGAGGCTACGCGAAGCAGAGAATGATGCTGTCTTGATGGCTTATGAGGATAAGATTGGTACAGTGGTAACTGGCACAATCGCACGTGTAGAGCCGAAGTTGGTACGGGTTGACCTCGGTAGAGCAAGTGGAATTATGCCACGAAGTGAACAGATCGATGGTGAATACTATACGGCTGGTTCTCGTATTAAGGTGTTAATCAAGAAGATTGAGCGAGGTGATCGTGGTGCACAGTTGATCTTGAGCCGCGGTTCGGCAGAGTTTATCGAGTGCTTATTCCGCCAGGAAGTGCCAGAACTTGAGAATAACACTGTCGAGATCAAGGGTATTGCGCGTGAGGCTGGTCGTCGCACTAAGATTGCTGTGATGTCTACAGTGCCTGGGGTGGATCCGGTAGGTACCTTTGTGGGTAGTCGCGGTATTCGTGTGACCGCTGTAATGAACGAGATTGGTGATCGTGAGAAGATTGATATTATCACTTGGAGTGACAATGCTTCTGAGTATATCCGTGAGGCACTAAGCCCAGCGGAGATCATGAAGGTTGAGATCGAAGGCAAGAAGGCAAAGGTATATGTATCTGAGGAAATGCAGTCGATTGCAATCGGTAAGCAGGGACAAAATGTCAGGCTAGCTTCGAAGTTGACTGGTTACGAGATTGATATTATCTTACAGAAGGTAACTCCAAAGAAGAAGAAACAAAACGTAGAGGATTCACTGCTTTCAGCTATTGAAGAGGCTGCTGAATAGATATAATCTTATGAATAAACTCCGGTGATGCCGGAGTTTATTTGTGGAAACATGAATGTAGGGCTAAATATCTATCTCGACAGTCAAAGCCTGGTGATCTGATATTGGTGCGTCAATTGCTTTAAAGTTGTTGCTTTTTATGTCGTGGGTGGTCAAGACATGGTCGCATGCTACATCTTTAACGAAACGAATGTTTCTTAGTGTTGTCTTGAGTTGATTCTCTTTAGTTAGATCGCGCATAAAATCTAATTCACGCATTGCGGGGGATTCATATACCACATTGAGATCTCCGCACATAATCGTAGGACGAAGATCTTTTTTGATGAATTGCGATACTTTATGCATGCAACTTATCGTCGTCTCATTCCCGAGAGGGTCTTTCTGCCAATATCCATGATAATTGACGATCGCTATACCGTTATCAAGAATGGCTTTTTGGACTGTATACCTATGGTCCACGGTGTTTTTGCATTCTGAGAGGTTTGTGATCGCTGAATATTGTCCCGTGACGACTTCTTCCTTAGTATCTACGAAGGGTATTTTACTTAGAATAGCATTGCCTATTTCGAATTGATATTCGCCGTTGAGTGTCTTTGTGCCGAAATTTGAGGATTTCAGTACATAATCGTAGTGAGCTTCTCTTTGTATCTTATCTACGGTGTCGGCATAGTATTCTAGAAAACCATTGCAATTGTCGCTCCAGATAGCTTCTTGCATACAAATAACATCATAATTTTCATCGATGATGAAATGGCTTAGGCCGTCTTTTATTCTACCGGTCCATGCATTAATCTGTAATATCTTCATATTGAAGATTATAGCACACTAATAACTGGTTATGTTTTATGTAATGGGAGGTTGATAAAAATAGGCAGGAGTGCTATAATAGGAGTAATAGTTAATTACTTGTAATAAAAAGGAAAATTATGAACCTAAGTGAAGAACAGAGGCGTGCCCGGCTCTTAAAATCACGGGCAGAGAGGTTGCCAGGGATTAAGAAACAATTCGAAGAATCCCAACGAGTGCAAGCTGGGGGAGGTGTGGATAAATTTGAAGAAGTGCAAAACCGTAATTTTAACTCAAATTTTAAGGCTGGCGGTAAGGACGAAAAATTAGTTAAGAAGGCCAAAAACCCAGCAAAAACTCCTGCGAAAAAGAATACAAAACAGGTTGAAGCAGAGAAGCGTAAGGTGAACCTTTCAGTCTCTGCGAAGAAGGGTGATATGATGCACCATCAGAGAATGTTGTCGCAGGATGTGAACGCGCAGGCAACACAGCATATCATTGGTGTACCGGTAAATAAGTCACGCTATAATGGTTATGGTGGCGAACAGGTGACGAACGCAAAGTTGAAACAGATGCGTCCTGATCCGGAATCGGTAAGGATTATCCCAATTGGTGGCGTGGGCGAGTTTGGTATTGGTAAAAACATGACACTTGTTGAGTATAAGGGGGAGATGCTGGTCATAGATATGGGGGTATTGTTTGCGGGTGAAGATTATCCTGGTGTAAATTATCTGATTCCGGATATCAAATACTTAGAGGACAATATCTCTAAAGTGAAGGCGATTTGTTTTACTCATGCACACCTTGATCATATTGGGGCTTGCAGGCATTTGTTGCCGAAGTTTGGGAATCTTGTGCCGATTTATGGTACAGATTTTACGCTTGGAATGATTAAGAAACAGATGTCTGAGCTTGAAGATGTGCCGGAAATGAATTATATCTCAGTGGACCCATTCAAACATGAAAAGATTCAGGTTTCGGAACAATTGTCGGTGGAATTTATCCATACTCTACATTCAATTCCTGGTAATACGGCTATCGTGGTGAGGACGCCAAATGGACTAATCTATTTCTCGGGAGACTGGCGACACGAAGAGCGTCCAATGGGAATCCAAACTGACTACGAGCGGATTGACGAGATCGTAGCAAAAGAGGGCGTGGATCTAATGGTAAACGAGTCTACGAATATTGATTCGCCAGGGCGACATCCACATTCTGAGTATGATGTGGGTGAGAATCTTGGTAAGGTAATGGATCACTATGTGAATGGCCGAGTGATCATCTCATGTTTCTCATCGCAGATCTCACGTATTGAATTGGTACTTAAAGAAGCGGCGGCTAGAGGTCGCAAGGTAGCCTTCTCTGGGTTTTCTATGATCAATAACGTGGAAGTGGCTTTGCGAGCGAAGGCGATCAAGGTGCCAAAAGATACGATCGTGAAGATGGAAGATATCATTAAGATGCCGGATGAGAAGGTTTGTATTGTCTGTACTGGTTCTCAAGGTGAATTGAATGCAGTACTTAATCGTATGGTGACTGGCGCACATAAATACATTAAGATTAAATCTACAGATACGATCGTATTCTCTTCGAATCCGATCCCTGGTAATGAGCCACATGTAGTGAATACGGTGGATGGCTTACTGCGTGAGGGGGCGCAAGTGATTCAGAATGGTAAGACGCATCTAACTAATATTGGGCCTTTACATTTGTCTGGACATGCGTATTATGAAGACCACGTGGACTTTGTGACGCGGCTTCATCCGACTAACTACCTCCCATATCATGGTGAATTCTATATGTTGGAGCATAATGCGGAGATGGCGGAGAATGTGATAGGGATTGAGCGGTCGCGTATCTTGGTGGCGGACGATGGTGATATCGTAGAACTAACACCGGATAAGAAGATTCGTAAGGCTGGTCGAATTCACGCTGGGAACAAACTGTTTGACGATGCTGATCAGCCGGTACACGAGGCCGTAGTAAAAGATAGGATTCATATCTCACGTGAGGGTATCTTTGTGATAGTGCTTACACTTTCCAAGAAAAATGGGAGGCTGATGAAGACGCCAGATATCGTGTCGCGAGCGTTTATCTATCTAGATAATTCGGAAGAGTTAATTGGGAAGATTCGGCACTATCTCCGACAAAAGACGGATAAATCGGTGTCAACTGACCCAGAGATGAAGGTCCTTAAAGAAGAGATCAAGGAAGATATTACTCATATCTTGTTCGATGCTACTGGGCATACGCCGATTGTGATACCGGTTATTAATAAAGTATAAATACAATCTTAATATATTTTTCGAACTTTACGCCTCTCGCGATCGTCATTTTTACAACGGATTAGGCGGACTCGTCCCGATATTTCAGTATCGGCTACTCGTCCGTAACCGTTGTAAAAATGACTGTCGGAGAGGCTATTTTATGTTCGAAAAATATATAAGATATGTATTAATTATCACTAACAAATCGTGATATAATGAGGGTAGTTTAAAGGAGAGAATGTCATGGCGGGAATTTATGACTATAAGGTGAAGAAGCGGAGTGGTGAGGATTTGGACCTTGCTTCGCTTAAAGGAAGGGTACTTTTGATTGTTAACACAGCGACGGGTTGCGGGTTTACGCCGCAATACGAGGGGCTTGAGAAGCTTTATGCAAAGTATCATGATGATGGACTCGAGATTCTGGATTTTCCATGCAATCAGTTTGGGCATCAGGCGCCTGGTTCGGATGATGAGATTCATGAGTTTTGCACAGCGAAATATAAGACTACATTTGATCAGTTGGCAAAGGTGGAAGTAAATGGCGATAAGGCGGAGCCGATTTGGGTATATCTGAAGGAGCAGATTGCTGAGGATCCAGAGCCTAAGGGCATGAAGAATAAACTGGCGATGAAGGCGATCGCGAAGATTCCTGGAGTGTCGAAGGAGAAGGGGTTTATCAAGTGGAATTTTACGAAGTTTTTGGTGGATCGTGAAGGTAAGGTGGTGGGGAGGTTTGGACCGACGGATACGCCGGAAGAGATGGAAGCTAAGATCAAGGAGTTGATGTAATGGAGATACTAGATTTTTATGCGGATTGGTGTGGACCGTGCCAGATGATGAAGCCGACCATGGAGGCTTTTTCTAAGATGCATCCAGAGATTAAGGTAACGGCAGTGAATATTGATGAAGAGGAAGAACGAGCAGAAGAATTTGGAGTGTCGACCATTCCGTGTATCGTACTAATGAAAGATGGTAAAGAGGTAAAACGTGCTGTTGGAGTACAGTCGCTTAAAAAACTTAATAAAATGTTGGAGGACTAAATGAATAATTGTGGTTGTATTGAAGGTAAAGAATGTACTTGCGGTGAAAATTGCACCTGCGAGAATTGCACTTGTAAGACTAGTGAGGCTTAGATGGCTAGCTATGATGTGATAATCGTAGGGGCAGGAATTGCTGGACTAACGTCAGCGATCTATGTGACGCGGGCTGGGAAGTCGGTATTGGTGTTAGAAGGGAAGGTGCCAGGTGGTCAGATTATCAATACATTTCATATTGAGAATTGGCCAGGGGATTTTGGCGTGTCAGGGGTGGATTTAATACAGAAGACTCAAAAGCAAGCGATGGAGCTTGGCGCCGAAGTAGAAATGGAAGAAGTTTTATCTATCGAGAAGATGGGGGATGGATTCCATGTAGTAACTGAGGATGACGAATACAAGGCTGGAGCGGTGATACTTGCGGTAGGAGCGGAAGACAAGAAGCTTGGTATGGCGCGAGAAGAAGAGCTGACTGGACGAGGGGTGTCGTATTGCGCGACTTGTGACGGTGCGTTTTACAAAGGAAAGGATGTGGCCGTGATTGGTGGGGGAAATACGGCGCTTTATGATGCCTTGTATTTGTCTGATATTGTTTCGAAGGTGTATTTGGTGCACCGCCGGAATGAGTTTAGGGGCGACAAGGTTTTGGTGGACAAATTGAGGCAGAAGGAGAATGTGGAATTTGTGACACCGTTTGTGCCGGAAGAGTTTTTAGGTGATGATAAGTTGACTTGTGTTAAGGTAAAGATGGTCGATAGCGACGAAGTGCGTGCGGGTGATATGTATCGATTCCTAGAGGTAGATGGGGTGTTTGTGGCGGTCGGTAAGAAACCAATGACAGAGAAATTTGCTGAATTGGTGAAACTAGATGACGGGGGGTATATCCTTGCTGGTGAAGATTGTGTGACTTCTTGCCCCGGTGTTTTTGTGGCAGGAGACTGCCGGGCTAAAGCGGTGCGTCAACTCGTGACGGCGGCTGGTGATGCGGCGGTGGCGGCTGATATGGCGGTGCGGTATCTGGGATAATGTGATATAATAGTGGAGTGGCCGAGTGGCGGAATTGGTATACGCGTTCGACTTAAAATCGAATGAGGAAACTCGTACGGGTTCAAGTCCCGTCTCGGCTACCACGAAAATTATTTTCGTGGCGTGTCACAAAAACTAACCCTTGAACAGAGGTATTTTTTGTGCTTTAGAACAGTTACTTCTTGCAATAGCTGAAATAGAATAATAGTGAGCATTAATAATAAGAGATATCTAATACCGCTGAGTTTATTTCAGCGGTATTACATTGTGATACGTTCTGATTTTCCTAATGGTTTATGGAGAATAACAAGGAATGAATTACACGCCAGAGACGCAACGGACCATCCTCCCACTATATTTATCATATGTTTCTGTGCCTGGGGCGACGCTGCCATTACTAAGATATAATGAATATGCTTTAATACTAGTACTTGCGCTGGATGACCAATAATATCCTTCCGAGCCACGCGTACTAGTTGAAAAACCTCTCACATAACCAGAAAAAACAAAATTGTTAGGATACATACGCCATTTATTTGAAGCCGTTAGAGAAGATTGATATGCTCCGGTACCCCCTAAGGCTATGTCTAGGACACTTAATTCACCATCTGCATCTTTACCAGTTGGTAGTTGCCAGCCTACTGGGCAGATATCACCTGCTACATTACCGCTAGTTTTGTTATAGATACCATGCCCTGCAGTAGTTGAATACCAGTTATAGTAGTTACCATAGCTATATACATTATAGGAATTTGAACTTGTGTTATTGATGAATAGAGTAGTGTTGTTGGTTGACAACATAGATTTATTTATACAAGCTGAATCATCGTTCACACACCAAGCAGTAGTATTTGGATCTGTGGTTGGGGATAGGTGATTAGATGTAGTTGAGCTGGCGTAATCATTGGTGAGAGGGAGAGATGGGTTGTGGGTGTTGGTGCTAGATAGTTCTATGTCGTTATTGCTACTATCTTTGTCTGCTAGACGCAGGTTTTCTATCATCCAACATTTGTTGTCTGCTAGTTTAGCGACAGCGTAGGTGTTGTTGTCTCTTTCGTCTGTGAGGGCGGTGGTAGCACCTTGTGCTAATGAGGAGCATCCGTTCCAGTTCTGAATAGTACCGGCAGATTTGATCCAGACAGCATAGAGGCTTAGGCCATTGGTTTCTACATCACTTGGAGCAGTGATAGTTTGGTTCGGGCCATAGTAGGTACCAGAATAATCATAGGCCGTATTCCAACCGGCGAAGCCGTAACCTGCTCTACTGAAATTGGAAGCATACAATATTACTTCATAATTATTTCTTGAAGTTTGTTTACCCATTCCACCAACAATATCATCAGCATTGGGGTTGTAACAAATTTTACCAGCTTCACATTCTATTTCGTGAGGCATAAACGGTTCTTTACTACTTGGATGGACTAGAGTGTATTTCACTTGCCCAGTATAAGTTCCAGCAGGTTGAGTTTGATCCATATAGGCTGCATAGGTTGAAGTTAGTTCTGAGCCAGTGGCACTAGTACCTGTATCTGTACCACTATCTCTATGTGCGACTTTAGTATAAGTTGCTGGCACTGAACTATAACTACCAAATCCATTATCTAGAGTTAGGACATAGGTAGCACTTGTATTAGTAGCTAGTTTCATCGCCCAGTTAGACGTACTACCACTTGTAGCTGTTCCAGTAGCTATATCGTAAGTAGAACCTAGTGTACTATTAGTTAGTACAGTCTTTCCATATTCATCATCAGTAAAACCTATCGCATAGATAGCAAAGCCATTGTTATCATTGCAGAAAGCTTTTATGGTAGTAGTACCTATGTCTGCTTGATAAGTGCCATTCATCATATTTGCGTTATGTGAAGTCATACCAGTACCTTCTAGAGAACAAGAGGCTGGTACTATGATATTAATGTCATCTACTACAGAATCATCTGCAAAAGAATGAGAAGATATTAAAAAGGCTCCAGAAAGCAGAGTTGTTGCTACTAGAGCGATTGGGATAGCAATGAATTTGTTTTGCATGTAGTCCTTCAATTTACATAACCATTATAACTCTTTGTTTACTTTTTGGCAATGTTTTATATAAAAAATACCCCTGACTTGGTCAGGGGCTTTGGAATGGCAACTAATTGTTATAGGTGAAGATCGAGATGATGATGCTTAAGTCCTCATCCATGTTGTCCTCAATCACTACGACAAATTTTTCCGAAGTAAAAAGATATTTATTCTTTCTTCTTTTTATCGGGTGGAAGACGTTTATTTCTCCTTTTCTATTGGAGAAAGACCATTCTTTCTCCCTGAGATGATAAATATCTTCGAACGCATAAGGCGAAAGGACGTCTCTTATCTTGATGACTTCGCCATCTTGGCAACGGTCATCTGGTACGAGCCATTTCAGTAGCTGAGCCACTTTTGGTGCTTCTTCGTCGTCGAGAAGGAAGTCGCCAATACTAGTGCGACCGTAAGCTGTTTGCTTTTGGTCGTCATACACCATGATGTCAAGCCTTTTGCCGAGCATCTCCAGGATTCCTGTTGCTCTGGCATAGACTTCTTCTTCATCTATGAGCTTCATCACTCGCAGCTCAATTGTATCTTTCGGGCAATAACCGTCGTACTTTGCCATCTATG
>JAZQBP010000032.1:0-5047 GCA_045545815.1 Candidatus Nanosyncoccus sp.
TTGCCTTCAAGCTTATGCTCCTTGATAAAATCACGTACCAAGCTCTCGAGCTCGTCATGTGGCACATTCTGGAAACTTGCCACGATCGAATCGATCGAACCATCTGGTGCAATCGTGATCTGAGTCTTGCCATCAAAAGCATGTTTCTTGTAAATAAATTGATTAAGGCGACGTGCCAGCACTACTTCTAGCGGTAGCATCTCAGGCGTCTCGTCGCAAGCAAAACCGATCATGATTCCCTGGTCGCCGGCGCCACCGGTGTCTACGCCTTGGGCAATCTCTGGTGACTGTTTGACGATCTTAGTATGGACCTCGATATCATCACCCGCAATTCGATGCACGATCGCTGGGATATCCACATTGTCAGCCTTTGATGTAATTTCGCCAGTCACGAATACTACACCGTGGCCACCACAAGTCTCGGCCGCCACACGAGCCTCAGGGTCTTCCTTGAAATAGGCGTCCAAAATCGCATCTGAGATTCGGTCACATAGTTTGTCTGGATGTTTCGGAGAAACACTCTCCGCAGTTCTGTAGAACATATCTTTCCTTTCTGGTCGGATTTACCACCTTGCCATAGCGGTAGGTTGGCAGGAGTTCAAAGGGCCGTTCCCTCACTCCTTCTTGATATTAAAATTGTTAATGTTTCGATTATATCACACTGCGTGGTAAAATAAATATATGAAAGTCGCGTTTTTTACAGACTGCTATCTAGACTTAACGGGAGGCATCAAAAGTTCCATCGATGCCCAAAAAAAGGCCCTCGAAGATGATGGCTACGAGGTCTATATTTTTAGTTCAGGATTTCCTCGTTCTGAGAAAGAGATCAAGGCATTGGCTCGGGAGAAGATCTTTGTCGTTCCGAGCTGCCGGCTTTTTTTCCGTGGGCTTACACCTGTTTCTAGGCGTCCTAAGCTAATAGAAGATTGGGTCCTAAAAACCCATCCAGAAATCAAACAATTTGATATCTACTATATCCACTATGAAGCAGGTTGCTCCATTGCCGGGCTTCGTCTTGGTCGTAAGCTTGGTATTCCAACCATACAAGTGATGCATGGGCGCGAGGACATGGGCGAGACCAATATTATCCCGCGTGGTTTTCGCACTATTGTCGCCCTAGCACTCAATTTATTTCATTCCTGGTACATACCACACAAGACCAAAGTGCACCGCGACGAATTTTATGCCGACACTCTTGCTCGCGCCAAGATGTGGAGCCTGATGGTCAACCATGCGAATTTTGCCGATATCGTGCTTACACCATCAGAACATTTTCGCGAGAAACTCATTCGCTACGGCGTCACCAAACCTATCAAAGTAGTTGCAAATGGATATCCGGATGACAAATTTCCTGATAATCCCACTCTCAAGCAATTATCTCCGGGCGAAGAGCTTAAGATCGTCTGGCATTCTCGTGTCTCGGCCGAGAAACGCATGATGCCTTTTCTTCGCGCTATGACTAAAGCCCGCGGGAAGTTCCGTCTCGATGTCTATGGTGGAGGTGGAGATTATCACCGAGCTCAACGCTTCACTAGAAGGCACCATCTTAACGTTATCTTCCATGGTAACGTAGACTTTGCTACTGCACAGAAGGCGATCGACGATGCGCACCTCGATGTACTCGTGTCCTACAATTTTGACACTTTTGGCATGACCTTAATTGAAGCCGAAGCTCACGGTACGCCTGTCTTCTTCTGTGACCCAGACATGAAAGAGATAGTACCCGAAGGCAGCTACATCATCAGCAAAAACGAGAACCCAACCGAGATGACTAAGGCTCTAAATTATATCTTCAAGCATCCTGGCAAGATTGCCGAGATGTCTCGCACTATGCTTGACCACCGCAAAGAGGTCCTGATATCCAAACGTATCAAGACTCTAGAAAAGATATTTGATTCTGCCACTACAAATTCGCCATCACGCTAGAATACTCAAATTCTGATATAATACTAACTATGAGATATTTAGCAGATCTACTAACATTATCAAGATTAATCTTGGCGCTAGCTTTATTTTATGGCTGTGTAATGCATAGTGGTGGCCCGGAAGCGGCCTTTATCATATTTATCGTGGCGGAACTTACCGATGCATTTGATGGTACCTGTGCACGTAAATGGCCTTTTCCTAAAAATAAGACTCCAAGTTACCGTAAATATGCCGCAAAGTTCGACATGGTCGCTGATGTGTTACTTGTATGTGCCCAGGTCTTATTCTTAACGGTTCGTATCAACTGGGTCGTCGGTCTGGTCTTTATTGTCTATTACCTTGTCTCTTCTATCGGTGGTGATCTGCTTGTCTATGGTAAGGTGCTTGGCCACCCTGATGACTGCACTAAGAAGTCGCTTGCGCGTCGTAATTTTCCACTTGCTAAGAAGATCATCCTGGTCCGAAGGTATATTTATGCCATAAATCTAGGAATTGTCAACTTAATCATTCTCTTCCATACCTCATGGCCGGATCCTGTGAAATACGGTCTCTTTGCGTTTGGCTGTGCTATATTTGTATTCGTTTGGTTCTTCTTACGCCAGCGTCGTCACAATATTTCCCGCGACGCGGTGGATATAGAAAAGAATCTTACCCAAAAATCGCGGCGCAAGTAGCTGATATGAAATTGTTGGGGTTATACAGATTAAGTGCGGCTATCTTCGTAGCCAACTCCCCGCCCCAGAGCATGACAGGCGAATAACCAGAATTATCTAAAGCAATAGCTTTGACTGTGCCATTTTCAGCGACTAAGAGTTGTTCATTATGTAATGTTACAATTGACACCGGATAACTTAGAGTGAATTTATGAAGAGTCTCTGCGACCTGCACGACGGACTGCGAGATGATCAACATCTTAGGATAGTACACCGCGCGAAGCAGTTTTTGTAATTGTGCGACAGATGCAAAGAAGACCAGATTTTCATTCATTAGTATCCGTTCAGGATTATTGTCTGTAATCATATCTACGGCATCTCGTGTGATTAAAGTCATTCGTTCGGTGTTCTTGCATGCATGAGAGATGGCCTTACCTGTTACGGAGTTTTTTGATAAATCACCGAGCAAGAGATTATAATCCGCGGTATTGAAAACATCAATCAGTTCCTGGCTTTCAGCAAAAGTACCAGAATCTGTCGAAGGCAAGAATACAAAATTAGGTAGCGACGGGAGCTTATTCTTAAGCGTATCAGGCATTACTACGTTGACCGTTTCTATCGGATATCGTTCACTTAAGAATTCCGCATTTTTGATCTCGGTGCGGAAGTTCCCAGCATTTCCGCCAATGATATTGACGCGCCCACTTTTTTGTTCTGGGATATTCCACTCAAGGTCCTGATAAGGATTTGTTTCTAGTTTTTCAAAATAATCCATCAAAACTCCAATCCAATTGAGATCGGACAATGGTCTGATCCAGTCACATCTTCGTATATCTCTGCCGATTTCAGGTTTTTTTTCAAAGCTTTCGAGACAAAGAAATAGTCGATTCTCCATCCTACATTATTAGCGCGCGCCTGGCCCCAATGGCTCCACCAAGTGTAGCGTACTTCTTCTGGATGCAAAGTACGAAATGTATCAACTAATCCAGCATTAATGTAGTTTGTAATTCCCTGCCTCTCCTCGTCGGTAAATCCAGCCGAATGGTGGTTAGTCTTGGGCCGTGCGATATCAATCTCCTCATGCGCAGCATTAAAATCTCCACATATTACCACTGGTTTGGTCTTCTCTAATCCTTTCAAAAACTCTAGCATCCCCGGATCCCATTCTGTCTCTCGCAATTTCAACCGCGACAGATCTGGCTTCGAATTCGGTACATAAGTATTAACAAGATAAAAGTCGCTGAACTCCAACACAAGGACTCGGCCTTCATGTTCAGCCAGTTGGTCGAAAGAATCATTGCTATTATTTTCTGAAGCATGAAGTTCTAGATTTGTCCGCTTGAGACGTATATTCCTGCCGTCACCGAGAAAGTTGCCCGAAGGGCAATCTTTCCCGGATGACCAGTGTATGACGTCGAGAGCGGACAAGTCCGCTGAAGAAAGTAATAGCAATGATTCTTTTCTTACAAGTATGGCTGTCCCACTGTAGCCAGCCCTTTTGGCCGGATTCCAAAAGACTTTGTAGCCCGGAAAATCGTATTCAACCTGCTCCGGCTTCGCCTTGATCTCTTGCAGGCACAAAATATCTGGTTGGTGTTTGTCGATGAATTCTTGCAAAGCGCCCTTACGGAGCACAGCACGTAGACCATTGACGTTCCACGAGTAGATCTTAAGCATATCTACCTCTTTCAATGTCACGCTTCTTAATGGTCTCACGTTTGTCGTATTTCTTCTTACCTTTACCGACGGCGATCACGAGTTTGATGTGGCGTGAGCCACCGAGCAGTCTTACCGGCACGATCGTGGAGCCAGCTACTTTCTCTCGCATAAGAGCGGCTATCTGCTTGCGTGTAGCGAGTAACTTAATGTTACGCGCGGTGTCGGCACCAAGCGTGAGATTATTAAGCCACAATTCATTATTTCGGATCGTCACAAATGAGCCTTTAAGCTGAACGTGATGATCACGGATAGAGCGTACTTCCGGGCCAGCCAAAACCATCCCCACAGTGAGCTCTTCACCGAGAGTATAATCATACCGTGCTTTACGGTTCACCGTCACACTGTCTGAGATCCGTTTTTTCTTCATACCCCTATTATACCACCACTTGACCGCCGTCGCCATAGGCGCTATAATAATGCTATAGCTAAACTTTAAGAAGGGTAAAATATAAATGATTCATCATTACAAACTCTTATCACTCACCACTCTCCTAATCAGTCTCTTCATCTTTGGGATGGGCTCTTCAAGTAGTGTCAATGCTCTCACCTACCAATCAAGCGTAGGAGTAAACTTCACCTTTAATCCTACTATCACCATTAATGTAGGTGGAGACTTAGTAATAAGTGAACTAACACCAGGCTCATCAGCAGATTCTAACATCATCAGTGTAGGAGTAACTACCAATGCATCATATGGCTATAATCTATCAGCCACAGTAGGACAAAAGAATGGTACTGATGCACTAGTC
>JAZQBP010000033.1:0-16765 GCA_045545815.1 Candidatus Nanosyncoccus sp.
AGAAGTAGATGACCCATATGATATCACTAGGCGACTCGGCGCCATTAAGTCTGATGGCGGTTTTGTATTAAACCCTGACATCAGTAACGCCGAATACGAGATGATCTACGGCGACTTTGCTGGCATAGTAGATCAACGCAAGCGAGAGGCCTTTTCTAAGATTAATTCTGAACAAAACCTGAACCCAGATTTTGATCCAAAGCTCTTCAATAATAGAGATATTATCATTTTTGCAGACGTGCTAAACTCTACTTTTCAGCTAGAAGTAGCTATGGATATTCTAAAGCCGTATTCTCCGTCTAGTATTTATGGAGCTTTTGGCAATATCACGGTGCCGGTTTCGGATATGATGCAATTAGAAGCAGACGGCTTATCATATATGGATGTCTTGCCACACTCACTATTCGACGATGATCATTATTTTGAACAGCCCGATCAATATACTGAGGAGCAAAAGATTAAGATCGCTAATAATATCAGCCTATACTGGGCATAAAAGAAAGGAGTATATGGAAACGATCAATAAATTAATGAATGCATACGAGACCAAGGTGGTCGGCCAGGAGGAGCTGAGATTAGCTTTAATCGTGGCGTTGATTGCTGAGGGGCACGTGCTCTTAGAGTCTCTCCCCGGTCTCGCTAAAACACTTGCCGCCAAGACTCTAGCCGAAGCTACGCGTGGTAGTTTTTCACGTATTCAGTGTACGCCAGATCTGCTTCCGTCTGATATTATCGGTACACAGATCTACAATTACAGCAAAGGCACCTTTGATACAAAAATCGGTCCCGTCTCAGCAAACTTTGTTCTGCTAGATGAAATCAACCGCTCTAGCGCTAAAACACAGAGCGCCATGCTAGAAGCTATGCAGGAACGCCAAGTCTCAGTTGGTGGCGAACTTTTCAAGATGCCTAGTCCATTTATCGTCTTTGCCACACAAAACCCAATTGAACAAGAAGGTACTTATGAGTTACCAGAAGCGCAGCTCGACCGTTTCTTACTAAAAGTCATTGTCCCCTATCCAAAGCGCGAAGATGAAATTAAAATCCTCGATTACACTCTCTCTGGTCAGACTACCGCTCCGCTCCCAGATTCAGGCAAGGTATCTCTCGATGAAATCCGCAATCTTCAAAAGATGGCCAAATCCGTCAAGGTGGACGATTCTATTAAGAATTATATAACCAATATTGTCGCCGCTACGCGTGATCCACAAAATGTGATCGGCCCAGATTTTGCTAAATATGTTGATTATGGTGTTTCTCCTCGTGGCGGCATTGCCTTACTCCGTGTAGCTCAGGTTCTTGCATTACTACATGGTCGCGATTACGTTACTCCAACAGATGTCAAAGATATGCGCTATCCAGTATTAAGACACCGTATTATGTTGAACTTTGAAGCAGCGGCTGACGAGATACACCCAGAAGCAATCATCGACGCGATTTTCTCTAAGATCCAGACACCATAATTACACCATAAAAATAATAAAAGTCAATACTAGGTAAAATGTCAAATCATTTAGTCAAAGTCCAAAAGAAAATGAGTATCTACGCCAAACGGCGGGTACGAAATGTCTTAACCGGTAATTACGGCTCCGTATTTAAAGGTCGCGGTATGGATTTTGATGATCTGCGTCCATACGAATATGGTGATGACGTCAAAGATATTGATTGGAAAGCTTCTGCTCGTTCTCGTACGCCGATGATCCGCCGCTACGTTGCAGTGCGTAAACATAACATCATGTTAGTGGCTGATTCTGGTCGCAATATGGCCGCCTTGTCTCCCTCCGGAGAGACAAAATCTAATATTGCGGTGTTTGCGGCGGGAGTAATCTCGTATATTGCCATGAAAAACGAAGATTTAGTTGGCATGATCTATGGAAATAGTGATGGTAACACTAGATTTCCGCTCAAAGAAGGCGCAGCCCATGCTGAAAACTTCCTTAATAAGTACGAAAAATCAATCAGTCAAACCGCAGGGCAAGCCGCCTTTAACTCAGTTCTTAGCTATATTTCAAAGAACTTCCGAGAACGTATGTTTCTAATCATAATTACAGATACATATGGGGCTTCAGAGCTATCGTCAGATATCTTACGTCGGCTACGCGTTCGCCACGAGTTAATGGTAATCACTATTGATGATTCAGAAATGACCAACCAAGAGTTAGTTGGTTCAGAAGTGCGTGATATCATTGATGGTTCACGTTTACCAGCGTTTCTACGGAAAAATCGCAACCTAAAAAAGGCAGAGACAAAGATGCGTGAAGAACTTAGCGGTCAGATAAAACACGGACTCAAGAAATTAGGAATATGCAGCTGCGCTATTAGCGGTACGGATACGGCTGTCCCAGAGATTTTTAAGATGCTGGAGGAGCAAAAACATGTTCGCAGATAAGACGAGTGCCACTATTGCAAATCCCAGTCTAATGCACGAGCCATTATTCTACTCGGTCATCTGGCTCGTCGTGGGTCTATTATTCCTAGTGTTATTTGTTGCTATTATCGTCATAATCTTCTATCTGACCCGCAAAAAACCGATCAAAACAATCGCAAATCTTACCCCGAAGTCCCCAAAGGCTATAGATATCAATTCCCTTCGCCAAAAATATCTCCAGCTTATTGATCAGACGGAGCAGGCATATGGTATGCGTAAAATCAAAGCCGCTCAAGCACACCAGAGTTTTAGTATCATAGTGCGTCTATATTATGCAGAAGTGTGCGGGTTTCATGCAGAAGTCTTAACACTGCGTGACCTTAGACATTCTAAGAATACTAAGTTAGCGAAATTGATCGAAACTTACTACCCCGAAGAATTCAGTGGAGTTGAGCGAGGTTCTGTATTCGAATCTAGTAAAAAAGCTCGTGAATTGATCATGGATAACGAAGCTGTTGCTAAAAACATCAGCCAAACGCCGCAACCAATAAAGGGGAGGTCCAAATGAGACAAGCGTGGATGCTTCTAGTCGCCTTGGTCGGTCTTCTTGTTATTATCGCTATCGCTTTCTGGCGTCAACACAGTGCATCTAAGCGTCATCAAAAAGCTGTCAAGGATTATAAACCACTGGCCAACACTAAGAAAGTCAAAGATCTTCCAGAATACAAGGCGGCCCTCAGAAGATATCATTTACTTCTGCTAGCAGTAGGAATGCTATTTGTCGTGATGTTTAGTACCGTAGCAGTCGTTGCGGCAAGACCTGTCTCAGTGAATACTTCGAAACCTGAATATGACAACCGCGATATCATGCTGTGTCTAGATGTGAGTGGTTCAATGAACAAATACGTCGAACAATTACTTGAATATTTCGCGAATTTATTAGACGACTTTAAGGGCCAAAGAGTAGGTCTGACGGTTTTCGATAGCGTCTATTTGACTATTGCGCCGCTAAGCGACGACTATGATCTACTAGCAGATATATTCAAAGAATTTAGGGAGGACCCCTTTGGCTATACGAGCGCTTTGTATAGTGCATCTGCGGAAGGTTCATCAGCGATCGGGCAGGGTGTAGTTGGCTGTGTAAATAGCTTCGATAAATTAGACGAGCAAGAACGCTCCCGTTCCATTATCCTAGCGACTGATAACCTAGATTCCGCTGGACGAAAAGTCACACTAGCACAAGCCGCAAATTATGCTAAACGCTATGATATAGCAATCTATGGTCTATCTACGAACGAGTATCGTTCACAATCCGAGATTGATCGTTCGTCTAATGAATATGAAAGTGATTATCTAAAGGAATTCCGTGAATCCGTCTTGGGTACTGGCGGCAGCTATTACGCTTTTTCGTCATGGAGCGACAATAACCCTGTCGTAGTATCTGAGATCGTGGATCAGATCCTGGCTCAGGCTGCGGCACGATATGAAGGAGCCGAGACTTTAGTCCGCAATGACGCACCACTCATACCAACGATCATCGCAATAGTATCAATGATCGGCCTATTCGTCATTATCTGGAGGCTCAGTCTATGAAAAAGATCAACAAAAAACTAGTATTATTCCTTAAGTCACCAACATTTTATCGCAGATTAGCTATTGCTATCCTAATGGTATTAGTACTGATTCGCCCCACGATCGCAAACGAAGATTCCGAACGAGAAACAACTAATTTAAATATTTGGTTTGTAGTTGATGCTTCTGGTTCTATGGTTGCCAAGGATGTCAATAATGGCAACAAACGTCGGTTTGAGCAAGTCCAGGAAGACGTCTCGACCATAGTCTCACAGATGCCCGGTGCAAAATATGGAGTAATCGTCCAAGATTACGTATCATACTCTGCCGTTCCTGTTACATATAATGCCGATGCGATTACTGCAGCCGCACCTTACCTCCAGCCGAAAGATTCCCTATATTCTAGACCATCCGACTTTACGGAATTGCTGGAGTATGCCGCAAAACGCATCACGCAGTACAAAGAACGTTACCCAGAGCGCAGCAACGTGATCGTCTTTATGAGTGACGGAGAAGATGTGTCTGGCGCATCGATAAAAACTCCATCGTCCCTTCAGAATGCAGTTAATCAAGCACTAATCATGGGGTACGGCTCAGAAAATGGGAGCATTATAGAAGAGATTGGAGGCGTCGATGAAAATGGAAATAGCAATTACCTCACTGTTTCCAAAGATCAATACGTCAAATACTATGGTGACGACTCAAATATCACAGTAGACTCCGAGGATCGCGTTATCTCCAAGATAAACCAGCAAAATCTTCAGCAAATCGCAAATGATATGGGTGGGGTATATTACCATCGTGAATCTGGTGATGTACCGAAAGAGGCAATCTCGCAACTTTCATCTGCAGCGGAGATTAGTCAAGATTCATCTGATGAGACGACTAAAACTGGGGCTGAAATATATTGGATCTTTGCTATTGTCGTACTGGCTCTCTTAGCATGGGAAGGTGAAGAACTATTAACGAAGATAATCATGGAAAGGAGTAGAAAAAATGCTTAATCTTGACCCAGCTCTACTAGACCAAGATAAGATTCGTCTAAAAAAACGTCGAAGACTACTTATTTGGGCGATAGCTCCACTAGCTCTACTACTTCTGGCCGCCATTTTCTTCATCAAGACGAACGTCTATAATCTTGTCCTCAATATCAGTATAGCAGGAGAAACATACGGACCAGCTTCGGTTGTCACGAATATGCAGATGTTTGGCAATCTTATCGAGCCGCATATTTCATACTATAATAATGGATACCTAAAAATGATACAGGCCAACAATCGCGACGACCTAAAGTCGGCAGAAAATGATTTTAATGAGAGTCTTAAGCACAATCCGCCAGAATCACAGCTTTGCGCCGTCTACGGAAACCTTTCTTATTCAATTGAATTACAAGGAGACCTATCATTTAATGACAAGAATTATAATGAAGCGCTAGTCTTGTATAACCGAGCTGAGTCGTTGCTCTTTGAAAACGACTGCGCCAGTCGAAAAGAAGACAATTCAGGCAAAGATCAGAAATCAGAAGCCGCCAGAAAGCGTATTGAAGAGAAGCGCCATAAAGCAATCGATGCTGCCAATAACCGCACTGATCCTAATTCTGGTGACGACGGAGATTCGAATAATGGCGGCCAAGAACTTACAGATGAGCAATTAAGAGAGATCATGAGGCAGCAGCAAGAGGTCATAAACAATAATGCCGGCAATCCATATAATAACCACAACGGTACTCCTGGCGGGGGCATCTCTAACTTCAGAGACCCAAATTTCTAAAAAGATCTGATTCAATGAAATAAGACCAAAGAATGATCGGCTAATCTTTAAACTTCTCGCGTAGGATCTTCTGAACGGCAGACGGATTTGCTTTGCCGTGCGACTCTTTCATTACCTGTCCCACTAAGAATCCTATCACCTTTTCCTCGCCAGCCTTAAAGTCTGTTTGAGCTTTCTGTGTCTCTGGCTTTGCTAATACGGTGTCAACTATCGCTTCAAGGGCTCCGAGATCGTTCTCTTGGATCAGTCCAAGCTCTTTTGCGATCTGCTTTGCACCCCTTCCCTTCATTTGTGGGTCGAATAATCTGAGGAAAACTTCCTTGGCAGCTGTAGAAGAAAGTTCTTTTTTCTCGCTCATCTGAGCAAGCTCTACTAATTCGTTGGCTGTTGGTAGATCGTTTAGATATTCTGCTGATTTTTCTTCGGCGAGTAATACTGAAGCAAATAAATTAGAAATATACTTTGCATACTTTTGATCAATTTCATCTAATCTTCTCATTAGTCCAGGATAATCTAGTAGTACTTCTAGGATATCTGTGTTGATGACGCCATCAAATTTCTTACGGTAATCAGCGGGCATCATCGGTAATTTTGCGGATTCTGTTTCAATAAATTCTTTAGACAGACGAATCGGTGGGATATCTGGCTCTGGCATATAGCGGTAATCAGCGGCCACTTCTTTCGAGCGTTGCGGTGAGGTCTTACCAGTGGAATCATTCCATCCGCGTGTCTCTTGCTTCACCTTTTCGCCAGATTCAAGTAGCTTAGTTTGGCGCTTAATTTCAAACTCCGCAGCACGTTCCGCACTCCTAAATGAGTTCAGGTTTTTGATCTCGGCGCGTGTACCAAGCTCCTTAGCACCTTCTGGTGCTAGCGAGATGTTTACATCAAAACGCATGTTGCCATTGTAAAGATCGCCATAAGTTACTCCGGCATAGCACATTAGCCTCCAAAGCTCCTTACAGTAATCATGCACATCTTTAGCGGAGTGGATATCTGGCATTGATACAATCTCAATCAACGGCGTATCGACACGATTCAAATCTACTAGACTATAGGTATCAAAATGTGTTAATTTGCCAGCATCTCCTTCAAGATGCGCATGTTCAATCCGTACCTTTGTGCCAGAAGGTAATTCTACGTAGCCAGCCCCAATGATCGGGTGATAAAATTGAGTGATCTGGTAGCCTTTAGGTGAATCTGGGTAGAAATAATGTTTGCGATCAAAACGCGACTCAGCGTTAATCTCGCAATTCATTGCTCGGCCTGCGCGGATCGCAAATTTGATTGCCTCGCCATTCAACCTTGGTAGCATGCCCGGCAATGCATAATCTACTGGCGATACGCAGGAATTTGGCTCTTTACCCCGCGCGTCATTGTCAACTTCAGAAAAAAGCTTAGTCTTTGTCGAAAGCTGCACGTGGCACTCAATCCCGATTGTCGGTATATATTTCATTAGATCGCTCCTATATCTTTAAGTGCCTGCTTGTATATCTGCAAGGCATTATATGCTTGTTTGTAACTAATCTCCAAATCTGATTCGTGCGCTAAGGCATTACGCAATTTATGTGCTCGCCAAACTGCGTTAAGATTCGAGAATTTATCACCGCATTTTTTTAAACGCTCCCCCATTGTTTTGCCAGGCACACCCATTTCCATCATAGCTTTGTCGAGCAATTTATCCGCACTAATCACTGTGACCATGTAGGTCGCAGCATTCTTTTGATTGAGACGGTTTTCAATCGAAAGAAACTTAGCCTGATAAGCTTGACGATCAAAAGTATAACTACGTTTCCCTGTTAGTAGTATCGCCACAAATACCAGCACTGCAACTATTAGTACAGCCAAGATAAAGGCAACTACCCCACCATCCATTAGATTAGCTCCTTGCTAAATTCAATCAACGACTTATCGCTTCGCCTTGGCCCGATCAGTTGCAAACCTAGAGTTAAGCCTTCCGGAGTCTCTCCGGCTGGGATAGCCAGACCAGGCACTCCAGCCAAGTTAAGCGACACACTCATTACGTCTTCTAGATACATTGCCACCGGATCATTGACCTTTTCACCTAATTTGAAAGCAGGATTTGGTGACACTGGTGTCAAAATAAAATCACATTGAGTAAAAGCTTTTGCGTATTCATTGACGATCAGGGTTCGCGCCTTAGCAGCCTTCAAGAAGTAAGCATCATAAAAACCAGAAGACAAGACGAAGTTACCTATCATGATGCGGCGCTTGTTCTCCGACATGAATCCTTCGTTACGAGTATTTTCGTACAAAGAATCAAGATCGGCAGAATCCTCTGAACGGAATCCATAACGCACACCGTCGTGTCGCGAAAGATTAGAACAAAGCTCAGCCGGGACTAAGATATAATATGCGGCTAAGCCATATTGCAAAGCCGGCATATCTAGCTCTACTATCTCATGGCCTTTAGATTTTAATAGATCGCATTTTTTCTTTAAAGCATTTTTAATATTTGGATCGACCTTGTCGTTATCAAATTCTTTGATCACGCCAATACGCATATGAGACTCTAGTTTCGGCTGATCATCATTGTAATAGTCAGGTAAAGTAGTCAGATCTTTCGGGTCTCGGCCAGAAGCTACTGACATCAATAAATCCATATCTTCAGGTGTCTTAGTAAAGAATCCGATACAATCCGTTGACGAGGCCATCGCCACCACACCATAACGCGAGATAGTACCATAAGTTGGCTTAAGACCGTATATTCCATTGAATGAAGCAGGTTGTCGGATAGAGCCACCCGTATCAGTACCAGTCGCAAATTCCACGATATCTAATGCAACTGCTACAGCCGAACCACCAGACGATCCTCCCGCCACACGAGTTGTGTCGTGAGAGTTATAAGTCGGTCCGTAGTAGGAGTTCTCCGTCGACGAACCATGTGCAAAAGCATCCATATTGGTACGTCCGATCATGATCGCACCTTCGTCTTCTAGGCGCTTCACTGAAGTAGCTGTTACAGGCGAGGTGAAGCCCTCTAAAATATGTGCCGAAGCCGTAGTCTCACCGCGCGGGCTAAGAAAATTATCCTTCAAAGCGTACGGTACGCCAGCTAAGCGTCCTACCTTTTCACCACGAGCGATGCGCGCATCGATCTCGCGTGCTCTAGCGATAGCCCCTTCTTCATCCAGAAAAGTGAAAATGTGATACTCTTCAAAATGTTTAGCTTTTTCCAAAGCATCCCGCACTAATCTCTCGGCTGTCACCTTTTTATTAGCTATCTTCATAATACTTTTGGCACCTTTATCTGATTATCTTTTGCTTCCTTTGTAAGAGCTAGTAGCTCCTCACGCGTGGCATCTTGGGGTAGTATCTCGTCATCACGCCAGACATTCTCCATTTCAAAAACTTGATAAGTAGGCTCGATGTCATCTACCTCAAGTTCGTCAAGCTGAGAGATGTATTTGATGATCCCATTTAGATCGTTGCCTAGCGCATCGATCTCAGCATCGCCCATGCGAAAATTTGACAACCGTGCCAAATGAATAATGTCCTCGCGTTTTATTTCCATATCCCCTATTATATCACTATTTTACATTTCGAAACAATATTTTCTTCAAATAGCGAAATACCGGCGCGGCTTCCTTTAGATTCAAGAAATAGCTCGCTAGTAAATATGCTACTGCGGAAACGCCAGAAATGAGTAAGAATTTCGGTATGGTGATCACTAGAGACGTATCGGTCGCCATAAGTGGCACAAATTTCGTCATCGAGAAAGCCACGCACCCTGTTATTACAGTTGCGAAAGACATCCTAAGTATCGCCCGCCAAAAGGCACGGTCAAACATTATCCATCCCGATCGTTTCTGCAAGATATATAGCAAGATAACAATTTCGATTACAGCGCCTAACGACTGCGCTAAACCTAGTCCATCTACACCCCATCCAACTAGATAAAACCACACTGAAAGTGCGATAGTTAGACCAATTGCAAAAATTGAGACGATAAACGGTGTACGCGTGTCTTGATAAGCATAAAACCCACGCGATGCAATATGGAAGATCGATCTTGCGAATATCGCCACACACAAAGTACCGAGTACCGACGCGATCGTGCCGTTGCTATCGTTATTACCGATGTTTGAGATAAAGCTCGTTACGTAGCCACGACCAAAGAAAGCGATCACGGACACTGGCAAGGCGATCCACGTGATAGCACGAAGCGCCTCACGAAAAGTCGCGTTAAATTCCTTTTTATCACCATTGCCCAGGTCTTCTGTCAATTTAGGAAAATAAGCCGTCGAAATCGCCACGCCGATTAAGTTGATCGGCATCTGATGCAGCGACGAAGCCTGGTTAAACGACCTTACGGCACCAGCGCCCATACGAGAAGAGAGATTGGTGTTGACGATACCATTTACGTAATCGATTCCCTGGTCGAGTGAGCGTGCTGGTAATAACTTCAGAATCGAACGGAACCCTTGGTTGCGCCAATAAATCTTAAACTCATAATCCATTCCAAGCCCAAATAGTCCGATCAGAGATACGATAAGCTGCATGATAGCTCCCAGTATCACGCCCAGTGCCACGCCCATGATGCCACCTTCAAATAGTTGCACACCAAAGATATTAATTCCGCCAGTGAACCAAGTGATGCCAATGATGATCCCTATATTATATATAGCAGGCGCAAAAGCATAAAACACAAACCGACCTACTGCCTGCTGGATCGAAGTGATCACAGTAGCGATCGAGAACAAGAACGGATTTATTGCAATCACTCGAGTCATGTTGATCGCGAGCACCATACCAGATTCGTCTAACCCAGGCGAAACTACATACCGAATCAAAGGATCAGCGAAGATCATAATTAAGATTGATGTGATAAAAGTAATGATTGCAAATAGATTAGTAAGACTAGACGATAATTCCCAAGCTGATTTTTTGTTACCAGCAGCAAGCCTCTGGTTAAACACGGGGATAAATGAGACCGACAAGGCTCCAGAAGTCAAGATAAAGAACATAAAATCAGGAATAGTAAATGCTGCTGTGTATGCATCGATACCTGTCGGATAAGTCCCAAGATAGTAAGAATTCAATAAGCGATCACGAAAAAGACCAAGTAGCGCCGAGACCAAGGTCGAAGATGCCAATACAATTGCCGCCGACTTCACCGACAGCCTCATTTGGGCTAGAGCCACGACCGACTTAAATTTGAATCTCCGCATATATATAATATAACACAAACTAAATATTTATGTTTTTTAAAAATTAGTGTATAATCATTACATGACTAAGAAAAAATCTGAGGTGATTTTGCCGTCGAAGAAACGCAAATCATCTAAAAAAACTGCGAAATCTAATATGAATTTGTATTCTAGCCTGAGTTATCGACACCGGGCTAAACAAGAGGCGAACTCGCGTCGTCGTGCTGAAGAGCTAGCTAAGCTCCCTAAAGAGCCAGTCAAGCGCTTCTTTGCAAGACTTCATCCGAAGCGTGTATTTAAGTGGTGGTTCTCTTGGCGTGGCCAGAAAGCGATCCTAAAATTCTTTGCCGCTTGTATTCTGATCGGTATTATCTTCATCGGCGGCCTATTCTTGTACTATAAGAAAGACCTAGACGAGATTCGCCTGGATGAGATGTCTATTTCTGAGACAGTCAATACCTACCTAGATCGCAATGGTGAGGTACTCTGGAAAGACACTGGTAGCGAGGATTATCGCTTAGTGGTTGATGGCGAAGATATTTCAGAATATATGTACAAAGCCACCGTGGCGATCGAGGATAAGAATTTCTATAATCACGCCGGCGTTGATTTCGGTGCGTTAATCCGTGCAACCTTCTCTACCTTAGGTGGACATGGCGTGCAAGGTGGTTCTACTCTGACTCAGCAGCTAATTAAGCAGGTGTATTTCTCTGATGAAGCCGCCAGTGAGAACCGTGGTGGTCTTACCCGCAAGATCAAAGAGCTTATCTTGGCGGTTGAGCTAGAGAAGATGTACAACAAGGATCAAATTCTCACTATGTACCTAAATCAATCCCCTTACGGCGGTCGTCGTAACGGCGTTGAGTCTGCTGCTCAGACCTACTTCGGCAAGCACGCCAAAGAACTCACGCTCGCCGAGTCGTCCCTTCTTGCTGCTATTCCGAACAACCCAGGTGTCCTCAACCCATACAACACCTATGGCAACGAGATGTTGATCGAACGTCAGCATAAAGTTCTCGATGACATGGTTTCCATGGAATACATCACCGAGGATGAGGCCAAAGCTGCCAAGGAAGTTGCTATCCTTGACACTATCAAACCAGAATCTAGTCAATATGAAGGTATGCTAGCCCCTCATTTCGTACTTGAAGTCAAGAAACAGCTCGAGGACAAATACGGCATTCAGACCATGCGCGCTGGTGGATTCACTATCAAGACTTCCCTTGATCTTCGCGCTCAGAAGATCGCTGAAGAATCCGTCGCCACAGGCGCCACTCATATGTACAAAAATAGCAGTGATGATCTAGCTTTAGTCTCGGTTGACGTAGAGACATCTCAAGTGATCGCCATGGTAGGCTCAGTAGATTTCTTCAATACCACCTATGGCGAGCTCAACGCAACAACTGATTCCCTAGTAGAGCCAGGTTCATCAATCAAGCCTATCCTAGATTATGCACCGCTCTTTATGGAGCGCGAAGGTGTCAACTATGGCCCAGGCTCTATCTTGAAAGACGAAAACATTAATCGTCTCTACTGTGCAGGATACTCGGGTAGCTGTTCTTTGACTAACGCGACCGGTACCTTCTATGGTAATGTCTCGATCCGCTTCTCGCTTGGTCACTCGCTCAACATCGCAGCGGTTAAGGCACTTTATATCAACGGTATCGACAACTCTCTCGAGATCGCTCATGCACTTGGTGACCAGTCTTATTGCGCCGACCGTGAAGGCTATGGATTATCTATCGCTATTGGTTCTGGCTGTGGTGTAAAGATGGTAGAACACGCCAATGCCTATGCTTCTATCGCACGAGGCGGCACCTACAAAGATCTAGCTTACGTACTTGAGATGAAGAATTCATCCGGCGAAGTGATCGAATCCTGGTCAGATCCAGAAGGAACTCGCGTTGTAGATGACCAAGTTGCTTATATGATCTCGGATATCCTCGCTGACGGTAGCGCACGCTATGGTATCTACGCTCCAGGCGGTTCGCAGAGCGCCGGTTACGTCATCCCTGGTATCTGGACTGCTACTAAGACGGGTACCACCACCACCGCTAACGCCAATATCACTAAGGACTCCCTCATGGAAAGTTACTCTACAGCCGTATCTACTTTAGTATGGAACGGCAATCATGACGGTAGTGGACTTTCTTCTAATACCCACGACATTGCTCGCTATACTATCGCCGAATATATGAGCCGCATTCACCCAGAGGTCTACGAGCCAGATGGGCGCTGGCACCCAGGTGATCAACAAACAAGACCATCTGGCATCCAGACTCTAGCTGTCAACGGTAGGACTGATATCTGGCCGAGCTGGTTCAACGCCAAGAAAAATTCTGGCGTATCTACCGAGAAGCTTGTATTTAACCGCTACAACCATCTACTTGCCGCTGATTGTACCCCAGAAGAATACAAGATTGAAGTAGATGTCACGAAGACTACCGACCCAATGACCGGTAATGCAGTTTACAATGTTCCAGCACCATACAATCGTGATGCTAGCGACACCTGTGACTTCACTCCACCACAACTCAGTCTCTCGACCAGTGGCGACAAGATTATCGCCACCATCCGTCGCGGTTCCTACGACATCGCTGGCTACACACTCTACGTTAACGGTTCAGAAAAAGGTGGCATCTCGCTCGGCGGCAACGGCACTATCAGCGGGTACTCACTAAATGGCACTGAAAAGAATATCAAGCTGGTCATCACGGATACATCTGGCTATTCCACTTCGTCTGAGATGACGCTTACACCGAAACCCAAGACCGACGATAACGGCGACGAATAGAATACCTCAAGTCATCAAAATAGACTGGCATTCGCCAGTCTATTTTATCGCTTAGCTATTCGCGCAAAGATCATCTTGCCGGAAGAGGTCTCGTGAAATCGCATAAATTCGACAGTAATTTCGCGGCCAATCTTATTCGCTGCTCGTTCGACTACCACCATAGTCCCATCCGACAGGTGCCCCACGCCCTGTCCACGGTTAGAACCACGTTCTGTAATCTTGAGATTAATCTTCTCTCCAGGCAGGAATTCGGAGCGTACCGCGAGCGCCAAGTCATTGACATTAAGAGCCATGATCTTCTCAGCTTCTGCTACCTTGATCAGATTATAGTCGATCGTGAGTATAGCACCTTTGTTTTCTTTCGCATATTTCAGTAGCTGCTCGTCTACTTTTTTCATGCCTTCACCATCGTCGACTACTTCAGTATTTGCTTCAATCACGCGCTCGAGTTCGGCTACATTGGTTAATCCAGCGCGCGCACGGCTACGTTTCTCGGAATCTTTGCCATCGGCTAGGAGCTGGAGCTCTCTTAGCACGCTTTTGAGGATGATCAGATCACCATCAATAAACCCAGTCCGTGCGATATTTAGAATCCTTCCATCGATCAATGCTGAAGTATCAACATAAATCTTGCGACTTCCACTGCGTGTCGGTCGATGCAGTCTCGCCACCAAAAAACTAGTCTCGGCTAGGATCACCAATACGACGATTAATATAAATAATTCCATAATACGAGCTATTTTATCAAATCTTCGCCATATTGCAAAGCGTGCGCATGGTTATCGTCAAGAGCTTTCTTATATTTCTCGACTAAATCATCTCGGTGCGCTAATTTGGCGACATCGATCGCTAGATCATATCTAGAAGTGGCGTTTCGTCTCAGCATCTCGAACGGTGTGGTGGTAGAGCCCTCTTCGTTGAATCCGTGTACTCTTAGCCTGCCACGTAGAGTGTAGTTTTCGAGGATATTTTCAAAAGTCTCTGGATAGCCGTGGAAATTCGCCAAGATGGGCTTATCAGGTGTAAATAGCTCCATAAATTTATCGCGAGATAGTTTATTGTTGGTGGTACCGATCGCTCTATACGACAACGAATTTACATAAACGAAGCGTATCTTGATATCTGGCAAATCTTCTTTCAATATTTTAATAGCTTCGATTGACTCATGTGCTACGATATCTCCACAGGCAGTAAAGACAATATCTGGCTCTTCGTCCGATGTGAATTGGTAAATACTTGCTCCGCCATTCACAAATTCAAAATTGGCGTGATGCGAATCGATATAACGCGGACGCTCATTTTTATCAAATGTTGTAAGATTTACAACATCTCTCGATATCTTCATAAAACGATACGCCTCTTCTGCCGCTACGTCATCGATTGGAAAAATACAATTGGCACGATTTGACGGGACCGAAAGTAGAGTAGAAATCAGAGCTGGCGATTGATGTGTGAACCCATTATGATCCTGCCTCCAACAAGTCGAAGTAGAAAGAAGATTTATCGCTGGCATCTTTTCTCGCCAATTCGCACGGCTAGATTGCTTGATGAATTTCATCTGTTGCAAAAGTTGCGCTGTGATGATCGGGAAGAATGCCTCGTAGCTTCCCATCATGGCCTGCTCGCCATTGGCAAGGTGCCCAGTCATCACCGAGAATAATACGTTCTCAGACAACATCTCCACGATTCGCCCATTTGCATCCTCTGGCAGATCCCAACGCTTAATCGGCAGGTCGCCCCAGGCTCTTTTCTCCACTTCGAAAATCTGATCAAACTTATTTGAAGTGGTCTCATCTGGCGAGAAGAAATAAAAATGCTTGTCTTTTTTGAGGTCTTCTGTTAACAATTCCCCAATCTTGCGCGCAGGAGAAAACCTTTCCGCTCCTGGGTGTTCTACGAAATCGATCATATCAGTACTCCTCTCTCATGATCAAATAGTTCTTCTATGTGATATGAACGAAGCCAATCTTCAAGTGTCTTCAATTCCTCGGCGTCGGTCTTAGGATTTTTAAGTGGGATCTGGTGGGCATCTTGATGACGATTTGGTCCGCCTTCACCCTTTTCACTCCTAAAGATATAAAATGGCGAATCTACCTCTCGGTCTAGCTGCAATTGTATATCATCCGAATCATCACTTAGCCATACCGGAGTGTAGCCAAAGCCACGGATCATTTCATTTAGTTCCCGCTCAGATTTGCGCGCATAGAGACTAGGAGCCGAGATCTTATAGCCATTGAGATGAAGGATTGGTAGTATTCTGCCATTATTGTTAGCCTCTAGAAGATTTCGTAGATTTAGCGAGTCAATCGCAGTCGCAGTCTCGAGTTCACCGTCACCGATTAATACGGCGATAGTCTTTTCTGGATGCCCTAGGCCAAGGCCATAGGCATTAGCGAGCGCATAGCCTAGTTCACCACCCTCCGTGATCACGCCAGGGGTAATCGGACTAGCGTGACTTGGAAAACCATCTGGCCATGAGAAATATTTGCAGATGTATTCTAATCCATTAACATCTACTGTTGCGCGTTTGTCCACCTTGGCTAGTTCTCCGTCTAGCCATAAGTTTGCATTGAGAGCTGGGAAGCCATGTCCTGGACCGAGTATAAAATGGAAATTTTTATCATCACCATATCTGGCCTTGAGATTAGCATAGATCACATTGATACCGTGGCAAGTTCCCCAATGGCCAAGCAGCCTCGCTTTGACGTCGTCTGACTGTAGCTCACGCTCAAGTAAGAAATTATCTTGCAGGAATAACTGTGCCACCACCAAATAGTCACACAGTCTTATGCGTTTGTTGATACTATCAATATCGCTTTTGCCCACCACGTTCATAATATAAATATAGCATAAGTTTGTTCATAAATAAACCCTGTTGACTCCCCACCTGGTGGCTGGTATAATCATAACCATAAATACAATCGCAAAAGGAACACATGTATGACAACTAAATATCTCACTAGTATCACTCTCAGCCTATTAGCTCTGACGCTATTTTCTGGGAGTCTTCTAATCTCTTCTAACTCTTCTGCCGATGACTCTAGTGTAGACAACGTCTCTATTTCCATCCCAGTCTCCTGTACTCTTTCT
>JAZQBP010000034.1:0-11620 GCA_045545815.1 Candidatus Nanosyncoccus sp.
CTTCAGGTACTATAGCTACTGGTACAGCTAAATCAGGAGACATAAGTAACTGGGCCATGAAGATTACACCCAGTGGTTCATCATTTACACCAATAGCAGATAATGGCTTTAATAACTATAGTGCAGTACCAAGTGAATATACTAAAGTAGCACACTTCACTGGTCCTACTGATTCTGGAGACCAAGCTACTGGTTCTACCATTACTACTACATACGCTAGCTTTGTCTCAGGCTCTGAAGCTCCTGATACTTATGAAGGTAAAGTAAAGTATACCTTAGTAAACCCTGCTAGTAGTACTCCAGCTCAACCAGTGCCATGTGAAGCAAACAAGATCTGCTATAATGCTAATGCTACTAACGTGCAAGGTCAGATGGGGAAACAGAGTTCGTCGAATAACACAATTGCTGCACTCTACGCTCCTAACTTCAAACGCGTAGGCTATGGCTTCGCTGGCTGGAATACTGAATACGATTACTCTGGTGAGACTTATGGGCCTAACCAAACGATCACAGCTCCGAGTGATCTATCCACTAAAGGTTTACCGCTCTATGCCATGTGGATTAAATCTGAAGGTACCCTACAAAACTGGGATGGTTGTTCTAGCATGAGTGCAGGTGAAGTCACGGCTCTTACTGATAATCGTGATAATGATACCTATGCTGTAGCTAAACTTGCCGATAACAAGTGCTGGATGATTGAGAATCTCAGGCTTGATGATGGTGTAGATCTTTCATCTACTAACACCCATAATCCATCTCTTCCACTCACTAACATCTACAATTCTAGCACCACATCAAACCACCTATCCCCAACTTCATCACTAGCTTATGATGCTATTACTGCTCCAGAAGGATGGTGTAAAACTGACTCTTCTGCCTGTAACGATCAATCTAGACTTCGAACAGATAATACTATTCTCTTCACTGACAATATATCTTCTAGCTACAGTGCCTCTAGTAACGTCTACTCTTATGGTAACCACTATAACTGGTATTCTGCTACAGCAGGACATGGTACTTTTAGTAAAACTAGTGGTAATACAGCAGGAGACATCTGTCCTGCAGGCTGGCACCTACCAACTGGAGGAAGTGCTACGGCAGAGTTTGGTGCTCTAGACGTAGCTATGGGTGGTACAGCAGGTTATCAGGCTGATGATGCTGGAATAGCACAATCAGCCAAATGGCGTTCATATCCTAACAATTTTGTTTATTCCGGTAGTGTGGATGGTTCGTCGGTCCACTATCGTAGTTCTAGTGGAGATTATTGGTCGTCTTCAGCAAGCTTTAATAGCGACGTTGCACATTACTTATTCCTCGACAGGATTTTTCTCTACCCAAGCACGACCGCCTCCAAGTACTACGGGATGATGGTGCGTTGCGTCGCTGGTGTCTAGCGGAGCCATAAAAATATCCCTATAAATAGGGTTTTCTTATTAGTCTGAGACACTCCAGGAAAAATGAATTTTGGCTGGAGCGGAGGGATTCGAACCCCCGAATGGTGGGACCAGAACCCACTGCCTTACCACTTGGCGAATCCCCAGTGTTAGACAATTATATCACGATAAGCTAAAAAAATAAAGTTTCTATGCAGTCAATCGATATTAAAATTATTTATTATTTATTTTTATCATGCTATAATCATAAATGTAAAATGCAATGGAACGCATGAATAATACTGGGCATCTAATTCGCATTGTCGCCTCTTGATTGTTGACCCTAATTGATAGTTTATGATAATCTGTTACTTCTTTCCAGGTATAACTATTCGTTATTTAGCGTGTAAAATATCGCCAACTTTCTTGGAGCCGGAGATCTTCTTATGGAGACCTCCGTTGTATTTCAAGACTTTATTGTTACCACCATTTACCTCGTAAATCCAGTAGTTACCATTGACCTTACCAGCGAATACCATAGTATGTGTCACGCCAGGATAACCAAAGACATCGCCTGGCGCAAGTTTCTTATTCTTCACAAGAGTCTTGACCGAGGCGCCATTGCCGTGGTTGATCGTGAAGTTCTTCATCAACTTGCTTTTGGTATCGTTATTCTTGAAGTACATCTTGCCCCTATAGATATATGAGTGGTATTTATGACTATCTGGGAGTAAACCGGCCTTCTTTTCTACTAATGTTGCAAACGACGAACAGTGAGAATATCTAACCTTCTTTGCGCGTTTCCATGTGAGAGATTCTCCTTCATATGGACCGTAGCCTTTCTTCATATACGGATTGCAATACCCATTGCTACAGTCATATTGGAAATAAATAAACTTATTCTTTGACATATACTGTGCGGATTCTTCGGCGGCTTGAAGCATCTTTTTGCCGATGGTTGAAGCCCCCTTTACGTCTGCGCCTTTGATCTCTTTGTTTGTGTCATTAGACGATGAGTTGTTGTTCGATGAGGAGCCGTTGTTTGATGTGGGGGTTTTGTTGGATTTATTATTGGCTTTTTGACGTTGTTCAGCGCGTTCGGCGGCTTCTTGTGCTTTGCGATTGGCGACTTCTTGATTGCTGAGAGTCTTGCAGGCTTTGAAATCAGAGTTAAATGTTGGCAATAAGAAATTGACTGCCGCTAGAATAACTACATACGAGGCGATCCCAATAACGATCTCGAAGATTCGTCTTTTTGCCTTATTAGTCTGTTCTATATTACCCTTGGAAGTAAGGTAGGTGATGCCGGCGATTGAGATACCGATGGCGGCAGCGATGCCGACACCAAATGTAAAGATAGTCATGATTAGATTTAAAATAGTATAGACACCGCATCCATCACTATCTTCCATATTACCAAAGAAGGTGGTCTCAACAATATTACCTTCTGCTTCAGTTTTCAATACTATGTCATAGATGGGTGCAACTTGTTTGGCAGACGCTTCGTCACCAACAAAAAGAATATGAGGCATTATCGAGGCCATTATGGCTAACGATACCACTATTGTCTTTGAAATTTTACTCATTCTTATTATCATTTATGTTTATTATATCATTTTTTCTGGATATTGAGTCTTATCGTCATAAAAATGCTGTCTTTCATACTATTAGTGTACGACTCCTTGACTACCCCTGATTTCTATGATATAATATGGAATTATGTACTTTAACAGTTTGACATCTAAGTGAAGGAGGGGGAAAGATATGGCAAAGTTACATAATCCACCAATGCTGCAATGGGAACTGACCGCCGAATGCAATCACGATTGCGTTCATTGTTATAATTACTGGCGAAAGGATTTCGAGAAGATTGCTGGACTTTCAAAGTCTAAATCTGAAGAAGAGTATATCGAAATCGCTCGTAAAATCGTAGAATTGAAGCCGGTTGCTGTAACTATTACGGGCGGCGAACCATTGCTTGTGTTCGACAGGATCAAATCTTCGATTGATCTGCTGCGCGAGAATCATATTTATCTTACTATGAATACTAATGCTGTACTTCTGAACGATGATATCTGTAGCTATTTGAAAGAAAGAGGCGTACATTTGTTCATCTCATTTCCATGCGCTGAGCCGGATATTTGTGATATGATCACTAACCGTAAAGGCTCATTCGATCGCATTGTCAAATCGCTCGATCTCGTAAATGAATATGGACTTGGTTTCGCGACAAATATGGTTGTTTCTACTAAAAATATTGATTATGTTGAAATGACCATTGATTTTCTGAAGAAGCGTTACGATACGCACTATATCTCAGTAACGCGTGTCGCTAAACCTATCAATTCAGATAAATCATTCGACGAATGGCTGCTTAATCACGAAGGCATCAACAGACTACTTGATATTTCAGTCAAGGCCACCAAGAGTTATGATAATCTAACTATTGGTACGGCTTGTCCGTATACACCGTGCAGTATCAATTCACAGGAAGCATTCGATCTTTTTGGTTATCAGAAAATTTGTACTGCTGGTAAGACCAGTTTTGGCATTGACACTGATGGCAATATGAAAGCTTGTCCTAGGGATAGCCGGCTCTATGGGAATATCTTGACGGATAGTTTCGAGGAGATATACGAGCGTATGCACGAGTGGCGTGACGGTAGTTTTATCCCGGACGATTGCAAGGATTGCAAGGAGCTTTTGCATTGTCTCGGAGGGTGCAGAGTTGACGCAATTCCTTTTACCGGAAAATCAAATGCGATGGATTCAGTCTCAAATCTTGAGAATTTGCCATTGAAGTATCTCGCTAAACGCAAAGAGCATGATTATGACGGCAAGGAATTCGTCTTAAATAGCGACGAGATTCAATGTGTTACAAGCGATGATTCTGTTCGCTTGTCAAGAGACAGAAGATTTGTTATAATCACCGTGAAGCTATTTGATTTCCTAAAGGATCATAATAGCGGTTTTACAAACGAAGAACTGGCTAGATACTTTAAACAGGACGTCTCAGTCGTCAATGACGTAATTGGACGTCTTTTGTCTGAAGGTATCATCCAGTCATTTAATTAGAAGGGGAGGTGGAAACAATGTCAGAATTCTTCGTAAATGTATTGAGTAGCGATCTGCCTGTAAATGTTTACATGGATTGCTTCACTTGTGATGGCGGATGTATCTGCGACTGCGATTCTGCAAATTGCGAGTGTAACGTCAGATAGTACCTTAGCAGTTATTACTGCACACGGGCGATTTATCGCCCGTTTTTTATGGTACAATAATAATATGCACAAGAAAAATACTTTTACCCTCAAAGAACTTGAAACGCTGAGTGCGGAGCAAGTGATCGATAAGATCCAGCATGAAAACTATTCTTTGCTCACTACGCTAGGCGCTGATAATCTTCGAAAAGAGATGGTGCCTGTAGGCAAGGCCTGCAACACGGCTATTAACTATTTCTTCCGGACGACCGGACCTAAAAATAATATTCCAGAGCACAACAAGGCGGCTCGACGGAAACTCGTGAAAATCTTATCGAAGCTAACGCCAGGGACATACCGTGGAATGCCGAAAGATTCCGAAAGGGGATTGGTAGTAGGTTTTAATCATCCATCGCTTGGCGAGATCGCGCGTATCCTAGTAATGAAGATTGATGTGATGGGTGACAAGCCGATGTATTTTCCAGTCAACTTGCCTTGGTATGAGGCTCTTGCACCGAATTTTGATCGAATTAAAAGATTGGGTATTATTATTACTCCGACGATTACACCCTCTACTTGGCAAAAAATCGGCCTAAAGGAAAGTAACAAGTGGTACGAATCTGCGAATCGACTTAAGAAGGATTTTCGCAATATATACACAGAGTTGTCTCATGATGGCCTAAAGAATGGCGGAGTGATCTTTGTAGCGCCTTCAGCTACAAGACAAGCTACAGTCTTTAAAGACAAGGATGCGTTCGATGGGAAGGAAGATATCATTCCGACTATGTCAATGCTGGCGGTGAAGTTATATGCTGACCCGGAAATGAAATGTGATTTTCTGCCAATGGCGGTATTGCCACCCAAGGGCTACAAACGAGGGTTAAATTTTCGTAAGAAATACCGATTAATTCCAGGCAAGATAATGAGTTCTGAGTATATCCGTAAGAAATACTTCAAAAAAGCTAATACTAAGCGCCTTGATGGTTTTGATCGAGAATTTCATCAGCGAATCGCAGACGAATTGCCACGTGATTTTTGGTACTAACGATATTTTTGTGCTAAAATAAGCATAAGCATGGAAGAACAAGAATTTTTTTACCATCCGCTTGAAAATATTGAAGACGTTGATATCTTTAGTGACGCCGTAGAGCGTACGCATTTAACGCGGGCTATTTCTGATGAGAGACCTTACACTTACTGGACTATCGAGCTATATGATCAACAAAATGGCATCCGTGGTGGGGGCGGACTTGGTGTGCTAGCTGCTGACACGCGTAGAGTGGCTGAGCAGATGGGTGTTCCATTTGCGCTGATCACTCCTTTTTACCCGTATGAGTCGCATCAAAAAATGGTACGAGGACAACTTACAGATGAGCACATACCGGTAGACTATCGCAAGTTTGGCTTTAATTATGTAGACAAGGTTAATGTGAAATGTTGCGGCAATCTATGCTCGCTTGAAGTAGTTGAGAAGAGGTTTGAAAATACTAGGATTATTGGTATTACAGAACCCAATTTTGGTGAACTATATGCTGGGATGAGTGGTTCCGACCACCGACTTTATCAAGAGGTAGCTTTAGGGTTTGGTGGCTATGCAGCACTCAAACTACTTGGACTTAAGCCCGCCATCATGCAACTTAATGAGGTTGCTACTTTCTTTGCGGCTCTGGCGCGCCTAGATGAACTGGCACGTAATGGTATGGATTTCTATGAGGCGGTCGTTTATACTAGGAAACATACGTTATATACTAACCATACTTTAGTGCAGGCGGCTGAAGCCGACTTTAGTTATGAGCAATTCGAACGGTTTGTTTTCCCGAATCTGAAATCGTTGGCCGTGAAAAAATGGTTGGCAGATAAATTTGAAGATGGGCACATCAAGCTTTCTTCTGTGACGATCGAGATCGCAGAATTACGTTCTGGTGTGTCGAAACTTCATGCAAGAGTTGCTAACTATCGTGATATTGCTGGCAACAAAGTAAAATTCAAGGCCGTAACCAATGGTATCGATATGGAGACTTGGGTATTGTCAGAAATACTGCAGTATTATAAAGATGCTGGAATTATCGACAATGTGACTGAGCCGGCTGAAGATTATAAAGAAAAGCTTTCTTACTTATCGTCGGAAGACATCCGTCAGTTCAAACGTTCCGGACGTGAAGTACTTAATTCGGTACTGGCCGACCGTGTTGACCAGTATGGCAGAAAACTACATTTTGGTGAAAACGACTTCATATTTGATTTTAAACGCCGATTCGTGGATTACAAGAGACCGGAAATGCCATTTCGTGACCCGGTGAGGCTGCGCAATATCCTAGAAAGCCATGGGGCGCACTATATTTTGGCCGGGCGAGTACACGCAGGCGATGGTATCATGTATAATAAATTGCTGAAGCTTCTACATACAATAGATAAAGACGATTATTTGCGTGAACATGTGCACTATATCGCCGATTATGATGAAAAGTTAGCTTATGGCCTGTCTTGTGGCGCTAATGCAGCGATCAACGTGCCGATCGTGGGTCTTGAGGCTTGCGGAACCTCCTGGATGAAAGACGTAGCAAATCTCAATATCCTGATCTCTACACATGATGGTGGCGTGGCGGATGGCTCGATTGATTCATACTTCAATGTATCTGGCAAGACCGAAGAGGAAGAGCTCGATATGCTATACCAGAGAATGGAAGAAGCGCTTACGACATTCGATAATGATTTTGATCTCGAATTTGCTCTAAGGCGCCAACTCGAAGAGTTCTTACCAGTAATTTCTGGCGCCAGGATGCTAAAAGATTATCTTGACTATTTATTCCCAGCGTAGTAAAATATTGACAAGTCTGGTATCAGACTTTTTTTAATAAAAGGAGTAAGATGGCTAAGATCACACGAATTAAGGCAAGTGATTCTGTTAAAGAACAGAATGATGAGCCGGCGATCACTCGAAAAAAGGTTGTCGTAAAAGATAAAAAGACTGATAAGAACAAACGAAAAGAAATCAAAGCCGCTGAGAAGTCGATCGGTAAATCTACTGAAAAGAAGAAAAAGGTATTTATATTATTCAGACCTTTTGTAGCACTGTTTAGGTATTTACGCGATTCATGGCGTGAGCTCAAGCAGGTACGTTGGCCAAATCGCAAAGCTACTTGGAAGATGGTCCTTGCAGTGGTAGTTTATTCAGCATTGTTTTTCTTGATCATTTCTTTGTTGGATTTATTCTTCTCATGGTTATTTAAATTAATATTAGGATAAGGAGTTTTAAATGGCAGTAAATAGATATGATGATACAAGGGCATGGTACGCGATCTCGACCTACTCTGGATATGAAGACAAGGTGGCTGATTCGATCAACCAACGTGTCAATACTGTAGAAATGGCGGACAAGATCTTTGAGGCTATCGTGCCAAAAGAGAAGCAGATCGAGATTAAAAATGGAAAGAGAAAGATCGTGGATCGTAAGATTCTCCAGGGCTATGTCCTCGTAGATATGAAGCTCTCGGATGAGACTTGGTATATTATTCGTAACACTCCTGGTGTGACTGGTTTTATTGGTACCGGTACTCAGCCTACTCCAGTTTCAGAAAAAGAGATCGCTAAGATCAAAAAGCGTATGGGCGTGGAAGATCCTAAGTTCTCAGTCAAGTACGAAGTAGGTGAGGTTGTCTCGATTACCGATGGTCCATTTAAGGGATTCGACGGCTCTATTTCCGAGATTGATGCAGCTAAGGGTAAGCTCAAGGTGATGGTCTCGATGTTTGGACGTGAGACGCCAGTTGAGCTCGACGCTTTACAAGTGAAGCAGATATAGCGCTTTACTTTTAGTAAAATAACTGGTATAATTGTGCAGTTACGCACTAGAAAGGTATAATCATGGCAGAAAAGAAAGTTATTGGTAATTTGAAGCTACGAATCCCAGCGGGTCGTGCTACAGCTGGACCTCCAGTTGGTTCGACTTTGGGTCAATGGGGTCTTAATATGATGGACTTCATCAATCCATTTAATGAAGCCACTAAGGACTTGATGGGAAAGAATGTGATCGTGCATATTCGTGTATTCGAAGACCGCACTTTTGATTGGAAATCTCTTGGTCAACCAGTTGACGACCTAATCCGTGAAGCGATCAAAATTCAGAAGGGTTCTGGTAAGCCAAATGTTGATAAGGTAGGGAAGATCACTCGCGCTCAGCTTCAAGAAATTGCTGAGAAAAAGATGGATCAGCTCAACGCTATCGATATCGAAGGCGCGATCAAAATCGTGGCTGGTACCGCTCGTTCGATGGGCGTGACGGTTGAAGACTAAAGCATTAGACTGTTTTTCTAAAATTGCTAGTTAATTAATATCTAGCAATTTTTGTTGTTTTAATGAATTAAAATTTCGTTATAATTATTTTGAATATTTATGGCGTTTATGCTATTATTGATTTATGAATGATGAAGGTGGTGGTGAAGAGCAACACAAAAAAAGTGGTGTGAGTAAGATTTATCTAGCGATTCTTGCTGTACTGTGCTTGCTAATAATTGTCCTGATCGTGCTGATCGGTGTTTTTAATGGTAATCGTACCGAAGACACGGTGGACATAGACGAGTTCGAAGAACATGAAAAGGCCAAGCAAGAATATGTTCAGCGCTTGGCGGACGGTGACAGATCGTATCAGATTAGTTTAGAGATCTCCAATGTTTACAATGATGAGGGGAGGAAAGAAGATGCGCTGAAGATGTATGAGGACGAGCTCAATAAAGCCCTCGAGGCCAAAGATTATGCTCTATTTTCTGAGCTAGTATCGACAAGATTTACGATGTTGGAGCTGGACGGAAGGTGTAGTGATGCAGTACTGCTCTATGACACTATCGATTACGATAGATTACCATCGGATTATCAGCAGTCCATCTATGAAAATGCTTATTACGATAGCGGTGATTGTAGTGATGTAGAGCACGAACAATATTGGAAGGGGAAGCTCAATGAGTAAAAAGACTAAGATAGTGTTATATCCATTTATCCTTTTAACGTTTGTCGTTGGTCCTTTTTATATGCAGAAGCTTGCTGATGTCCATGCCGAGGTAGTTCAAGGTGAAGGAGCAAATTCACAATCAGGCGTTGAATGGCACGGATGTGAGATAGCTTTAATGGCTCAAAACGTCCAACAATGCCCGACAGAGAATGGTAAATTTGGTGGTGCAAGCTGGCATTTATTTAAAACGTCAAACCCTCCATATATTACTCAGGATGTCCCAACCTACGACGATCGCCCCATAGTCCGTAAATCATTGATTGGACAAGGTTATCCTGGAGCAAGTGGAAAAGTAGAAGACTTATGTAAAACGAACTTATATGATTATTATTTCGCTTTTGTCTATGATGGATGGTATGGGTATAGGGCCTGGGATACAAAGTCTTTAGTATTCTATGGTCCACTTGACTGGGGTACTTACCAACAGAAAGGTGAAGATGGCACGATCCATCATCCTATTTACCATAATGCAAAATACAACAATAGTCATTCTGATAAAAGGGACCATACCTGGTCTGAAATCTCAGCTGGACTCGCTAATGGCACTAACATGAGCAAGTGGAGAGTGAGAGGTCAAAAGCCGCGTGATGATGGTAAAGGAGCGGTGGCATCCGATGGTTCTTCCTATAAATCTAGCTCAGCCTTAGCTGCATGGCGCGTGTGGTCTGGCGACACAAATGCGACTAAGATCCCAAATGGTACTGGTTGGTTCTGTGCAGGCGCAAAAAGGATAGAGATTAAGTTGACCGCTAATGCTATCGACGTAAATGGAACTCTAATTCAGGCTGGCATTAGTAGTAGTAGCGCTGTAGTAAAACAAGGTAACTCAGCTAATCTTACTGTGAACAATATAGCCATTAATGGCTATACTTTCAAAGGCTGGCGAGACACTGCCACTGGCGCCATTGTTGCGACAGGTGCTTCTCGCACTAAGACTATTTCTGCCAATACCACCGTCTATGCCGTATATGAACGTAATACTTTCGGCGGTAGAATAGTATTATCTGGAGCAGCTAGTGGATCTATCCCGAATGGTAGCGGTTATGCCACTTCTAATAGCGGTAGTCCTAAGTATGTGGAGATAAAGAACTGTTCACCTGTTACTGGGTGCAGTGCGGTATTTGAAGATTACGTAAAAAGGATGGCTGGGAGTGGCACAACACCATATACAGTGTCTAGATCTTCAAATCTATTTGAGACTACTAAGGGGATTTCAAACAGTACTAATGTAAAGACTGGTAATTCTGGTAATGCAAATGGTGAGCGTGTAGTAAGAGACCCAGGAAGTGGTAGCTATACATTGTATCCTGGCATGGTAGTCTGTGAATCATTGGCGTTTAAGGTTTATTCTACGGATACCAATAAGACTACGATCACGCTATGCGCTGCTGCTACTGGTAATGCACAACCACCGGATCCTGGTGATGGTGATACCAGAGACCCATCAAACGACACTTCGCTATACAACATCAAAGTAAAAAATACATCTGTGGGTAAATATAACAAATGGCAGAAAAGAGTATATGCTAAGCCTGGGGACGGTCTGACTTATATGGCTTCGTATTATCCTTGGCTGCAGTATACTTATGCATTAGTTCCAGGTGCTATTAGATTCAATTCTACTGGTTCTACATACCCTACCAATGGTAGTGCCAATACAAGTAGGTATCTTGGTAAGGACGCAGGTGGAGTTAGATCTATGTTTAATGAATATGGTAGAGGTATAGGTCTAGGTACTTGGAAAAATGCTATAAATGTGTACGATAATGGCAGTTTTGCCACTTCATTTAATAGATCTTATACTAATTATCCACTTGGTGAGATAATGACAGTGAACAAGCCTCATACTGAGCCCAATGACCATGCAGTGTCTTTTGGGGAAGTAGGTAAAAGTCTTGACGAGATCGTCACTACAAATAGTAATGCTAGTACTAATTCTACTCCTACACAAGTGAACTTTAGCTTAAGCGGCTCACGCAGTGTTGCTGATGTTACTACAGGGAAGAACCAAAAAACAGCCTCCGCTATAGTACCATATAACT